>DASXIH010000187.1:0-6691 GCA_036498125.1 Thermoanaerobaculia bacterium | reverse complement strand
TGGGTTCGAACCCACTGAGGTTCTGAACCGACCCGCCGGAAACAGGACTTGAGGTGGCGGCGGTAGATCGTGAGCATCGCACTCTCCGTTCTAGATCGAAGAGTACGTATTAGGTACACCGCCGAATCGCTGATTTCGCGAGAATCGCTAAACGCTGCAAGATCAGTCGTTTAGGTCTCGAAAATCGTTGGTGGAGGCGGCGGGAGTTGAACCCGCGTCCGGAAACAGTGGCGACCTGGCTCCTACATGCTTAGCTCTTCGTTTGATCTCGTTCGCGGTCTCCTCGAAGAGCGGAGATGGCCGCGAACCAGCCTCTGAGTTTTCGTGGCGGGCGGCGAGACGGACCGACTGCCCTTAGCTCACCTTCATGACATCCGTTCCGGCGGCGTGAGCAACCACCGGACGGACGCTCACGGGTTTTTAGGCCGCGAGGGCGAGTTCGCTGTTGTTCGCAGCTACTCAGTTTTGATCGTTTTTACGAGGCAATCAGCTCGGCATGCAACCAAAGCCCCGACATATCCCCGTCGAAGCCGGTGCGCCCCCAATTTGTCAACGAACTATCTGTGGTAAACATCGTGCTGATGCCAGAATTTCTCTCGCGTGACGCCGTCGAGCCGCTGATTCGCCGGGCCTTCGACGAAGACCTGCCCGACATTACCAGCGACGCGATTTTCGATCCGTCACAGCGTGGACGGGCCCGGTTCATCGCCAAGGCGGAGGGGGTGTTCTGCGGGCTGATCTTCGCGGAGACGACGTTCGCACTCCTCGATCCGACGAGCTCGTTCCGGCCGGTCGTGAACGATGGAGAGCACGTGAAGCCGCGCGACGTGATCGCCGAGGTGGAGGCGGGGGTGATCGCGTTGCTGAGCGGGGAGCGGACGGCGCTCAATTTCATCCAGCGCGCCTCGGGGATCGCGACCGCGACACGGCGGTACGTCGACGCGGTGGCCGGCACCCGCGCGAAGATCTACGACACGCGCAAGACGGCGCCGGGGCTGCGGCTGCTCGACAAGTTCGCGGTGCGCTGCGGCGGGGGTGAGAACCACCGGTACGGCCTCAACGACATGTTCCTCGTGAAGAACAACCACATCGACGCGGCGGGGTCGATCACGGCGGCGCTCGAGCGGATCCGCGCGAAGAAGATGCCGCAGCCGATCATGGTCGAGGTGCGCGACCTCGCCGAGCTCGACGAGGCGCTGTCGCTGAGCCCCGACTTCATCCTGCTCGACAACATGTCGGTCGATACGATGGCCGAGGCCGTCCGTCGCACAGGCGGACGGATCCCGCTCGAAGCCTCGGGGGGCATCACGCCGCAGACGATTCGTGCAATTGCGGAAACAGGCGTTGACCGGATTTCACTCGGGTCCCTGACCCACTCCGTGACCGGACTCGACATTTCCATGCGGCTGGGCGACTGACAGCACTCCGGCTGCCTCCGACAGCATCCATGGCGGTAATCGAGGCACTCGGAGTGCCGTCGGAAGCACTCCCCCTGCTTCCGGAAGCACGCCCTCTGCTTCCGATAGCATCCATGGCGGTAATCGCGGCACTCGGCGTGCTGTGGGAGGCACTCCCTCCGCTAACGGAAGCACTCGGACCGCTTCGGGAGGCACTCTGACATGGCAGGCCGCTTGCGGTAGCGCGGCACCGGGAATATGGCTGACTCCAAGTTCACGATCGCGATCGTCGACGACGATGCCGCCATCCGGCGGCTCCTCAAGTTCTACATGACGCGGGCCGGCTACGACACGGTCGAATGCACGACCGGCGAGGAAGCGCGCAAGATGCTGACGACCTCGGCGTGGGACCTCGCCATCCTCGACCGGCGGCTCCCTGATCTGGACGGGGTCGTCCTGGCGCACGAGCTGAGGTCGAGCCGCGAGCTCCGCGCGCGCTACGTGATCATGCTGACGGGCGAGGCCGACCAGGAGGCGAAGGTCGAAGGGCTCGAGCTCGGCGCGGACGACTACATCACGAAGCCGTTCCAGTACCCGGAGCTCCTCGCGCGCATCCGCGCGGGGAAGCGGATCGTCGAGCTGCAGAAAGAGCTGATCGAGGCGAACAAGCGGCTGGAGCTGCTGTCGATCACCGACGGTCTGACGCGGCTCTACAACCACCGCTACTTCCAGGATGAGCTGCTGCGCGCGTTCGAGGAGTCGGTGCGGTACGACCGCCCCTTGTCACTCGCGATCATCGACATCGATTTTTTCAAGAAGGTGAACGACACGTACGGCCACGCGGTCGGCGATGAGGTGCTGAAGTGCGTCTCGAGCGTCTTTCGCGATTCGGTCCGTGCGACCGATCTCGTGGCGCGGTACGGCGGCGAGGAATTCGCGGTGATGATGCCGGAGACGGAGCTGGACGACGCGATCACGTTCGCCGAGAAGATCCGTTCGCTCGTCGAGTCGACGGTCGCACAGACGCAGGCCGGCCCGCTCCACGTCACCGTGAGCATCGGCGTCTCCGCCGCGCCGCGGACGAAGGCGCGTACGGCGAAAGAGCTCGTGATTCACGCCGACAAGGCGCTCTACCGCGCGAAGAAGAATGGCCGCAATCGCGTCGAGGCGGAGAAGCGGCGCGATGTGAATCGGGCGACCCGCCCCGATTTCGACCCCACGCCTGTCGGAACGCACTGATGGGTTACTGGTCACTGGTTACTGGTGACTGGTCACTGGTTACTGGGGAACACCGCACGTGTCTACTAGTCACCAGTGACTAGTGACCAGTCACTAGCTCCGCGAAGGCGCTATCGACCGCGCTCTGCAGGCTGGCGGTCTTCTCGCGGAGGGTCGTCTCGCTGCTGTCGCCGTCCTCGCCGGAGGTGATCTGCTCGACGGCGTGCTCGATCTCGGCGGCGTCGTCGGAGATGCGCGCGTAGCCGTAGCTGCCGCCGGAGCCTTTGAGCTGGTGGGCGAGATACGCCAACCGGTCGAGCGATTCCGAGTCGCGCGGGCCGCTCGTCATCGCAGCGATCTCCTCCACCTTGGCCTTTGCCTCGGTAAGGAACTCCCGTTTCAGCGCTTCGAGCTCTCGATCCACCATGGTCCCGACGGCGTACTCGTGCACACCATAAGCCAGAGTAGACTCCGCGCTGTGAACGCACTGGTCGTCCCGTTCGCGCAGTTCTCCATCGAGGAACCGTGGAACGTTCCCGAAGCGTGTGATCGCGTGGAGCTGCGGCGGGCGACGGACGGCAAGGCGGCGCGCCAGCGGACGACCGTCGCGGCCTATTGCGACGACGAGATGCTGACGATCGTCTTCGCGGGCGTCGACGACCGCGTCGTCGCCACGCTTCGCGAGCACGATGCGCCGCTCTACGAGGAGGACGTGGTCGAGGTCTTTCTCGCCCCTTCCCGCCTCGAGGAGTACTTCGAGATCGAGGTGAACCCGCTCGGGACGACGTTCGACGCGCGGATCGAGTCGCCGGACGGCGTCCGCTCCACGATGAAGACCGACCTCGCCTGGACGTGCGAAGGCCTCTTTCCCGGCGTTCGGCGCGACGGCGACGCATTCGACGTCGTTCTCCGCATCCCGTTCGCCGCGCTCGGCCGGACGGCGCCGGCGGACGGCGAAACGTGGCGCGGCAACTTTTTTCGGATCGACCGCGATCCGGCAGCGGGGGACGAGTTCCTCGCGTGGCAACCGACGATGCGGACGCCGCCCGATTTCCACGTTTCCGCCGCGTTCGGCACGCTCCGCTTCGAGCGGCGTAACCGCTGATATCACAGGGAATTCATCCGACTTTTTCTGATTTGTAATCAACACCCCCGGGCGATCGACTACATTCGTTGAAGTTCGAGGAACCCGCGTCCAATGACTCAACGTTCTCTTCGCATTGCCATCGCCGCTTTCTTCGCCGGCGCCACGGTCCTGCTTGCGCAGGACGTCCAGACGCCTGTCCGAAAGTGCAACGCCAGCGCGCGCGAGTGCGAGCAGGAGATCCGCGACATGTTGTCGGGACGCCGTTACCTCGGCGCGGTGATCGTGCCGATGCCTGCAGGACCTGGCATTTACATCAAGTCCGTCAGCCAGGACGGTCCGGCCGCGCACGTCGATCTCCTGGCCGGAGACCGCATCATCGCGGTCAACGGGCGCTCGCTGATGTACGGAACGATGAAGGACTACAAGAATCTCGTCGCCGAGGTGAAGGACACCACCGGGATTCTCTTCATCATCGTCGACCGTCACGGGAGTTATCGGAAGATCGAAGTGCGACTGGCGCCATACCCGACGGCGCAGGTCGAGAAGATCATCGCCGCGCATCTGTCCAAGTTTCACGGAGTGACGACGCCGGCGGGCTCGGGACAATGATCGAACGCGCATGCTCGAGGGATTACTCGCGAAGTTGAAACCGCGCTCCCGCGGGGGAGAGCGCTCAGACCGCGCCTCGATCGTCGTTCCCTTCCTCATCATCGCTGCCGGGCTCGCCATGCTCGCCTACCGCTCGTACCAACTCTCGGTGCGGATGGAGCGCGGAGCGAACTCGCTCGCGGTGCAGTATGCCGGCTACGCCTCGGAGATCACGGCGCGGCGCACCGACAACGCCATCCGCACCGAGCTCACGCACGCAGCCGAGGAGTGGCAGCAGATCGAGCGGCACACGGCGGCGCCGACCGGGAGCGAGCTGCAGGGGTGGATCAACAAGAACGACTGGATCGTCTCGGCGATCTACGTCCCCGACTCCGATCCGGCGAACTCGATCTACATCAGCGAGCTGCAGACGAACGAGAAGATGCCCCCGCGGCTGCCGCGCGAGTTCTACACCTCGTCCGGAACGGTCCGGTACATGTACGACCCCGACCGCCTGCTGCTGCGCATGCGCAGCACGATCAAACAGCAGCCGCTGGTCCGCACCAACGATCCGTTCATGGTGCAGCAGGGGGCGGACATGACGCTCATCCGGTCGCCCCACCCCGGGCCGCTGAAGCTGAAGGACGGGTTCGCGTTCGTGACGACGCTTTCCCAACCGCTGACGATGTACGGCGTCAGAGCAGTTGTACGCCCCAGCTACATCGGATCGGGATGGGAGAACCAGGGTGTGATCAGTCTGATCCTG
The DNA here is from genome assembly GCA_036498125.1 of Thermoanaerobaculia bacterium. GTDB lineage: Bacteria > Acidobacteriota > Thermoanaerobaculia > Gp7-AA8 > Gp7-AA8 > DASXHZ01. The sequence goes on along the minus strand of DASXIH010000187.1, from coordinate 1,635 downwards.
AGCCTCGTGGCGCTGACGCTCACCGGCGTCGGCGCCATCCTGACGTTCCGCGGCCTGCGCAAGGAGGCGGAGATGGTGAGTCTCCGCGGCGCCCTGATCGCGAACGTGTCTCACGAGCTCCGCACGCCGCTGTCGATGATCCGCCTCGGCGCCGAGACGCTCCAGCGCGGCGGCGCCCGGCTGAAGGAGCACGAGCGCGAGCAGATCGAGGACCAGATCCTCCGCGAGTCGATGCACCTGTCGCATCTCGTCGAGAACGTGCTCGACGTCGCGCGGATGCAGCACGGACAGACGAAGGTGCTCGCCTTCACGCCGGTCATTCCGCGCGACCTGGTGCGCATCGTCGTCTCGACGTACGAGTCGTGGATCCGCAGCAAGGGCTTCACCGTGACGATGCAGCTCGACGAGACGATCGACGAGCAGTTGTGGGACCGCGAGGCGGTCTCCCGCGCGCTGCTGAACCTGATCGACAACGCGATCAAGTATTCGGATGAGGTGAAGGCGATCGACGTCGTGCTGCGGCAGGCGGAGGGTCACGTCATCCTCGAGGTGAAGGACAGCGGGATCGGGATCGACCAGAAGGAGCTCTCCCGCATTTTCGATCCCTATTACAGGGCGCAGTTCTCCGACACCCAAACGCGCCGCGGCGCGGGCCTCGGCCTCACACTAGTGCAGCAGATCCTCGCCTCGCACGGCGGCCGGGTCGAGGTGGATTCAGAGCCGGGCAAGGGATCCACATTCCGGCTCCTCTTTCCGTTCGCGGAGGCGAGCCAGCCCCGGATCGCGCCGGGTTTCGTGGGACTTCCTGAGGCGTTTTAGAAACCTGAGCATAGAGTGATGCGTAAACAGGGGATACGGGGGACCCGATGACGAAGATTCTGATCGTCGAAGACGAGGCCGGCCTGCGGCAGGGGCTGGAGATCAACCTGCGGCACGAGAACTACGAGACGGTCGCCGCGGGCGACGGCGAGGAGGCGATCCGCCTCTTTCACGCCGAGAACCCCGAACTGATCCTCCTCGACCTGATGCTCCCGAAGCGCAGCGGCTTCGAGGTGCTCGACCACATCCGCAAGGTCTCCAAGGTGCCGGTGATCCTCCTGACCGCGCGCGGTCAGGAGACGGACAAGGTGCGCGGCCTTCGCGGCGGCGCGGACGACTACGTGACCAAGCCGTTCGGCGTGCAGGAGCTCTTCGCGCGCATCGACGCCGTCATGCGGCGCAGCGAGGTGGCGTCGACGGTCACGAAGCAGGTCTGCGAAGACCAGATCATCCGCCTCGATCCGGCGACGCGCGAGGCGAGCGCGAACAACCAGAAGCTGAAGCTCTCGCCGAAAGAGTTCGACCTGCTGATGTACCTCTTCAAGAACAAAGAGCGCGTCGTCCCCCGCGACGAGCTCCTCTCCCGCGTCTGGAACTACCGTGTCGACCTCAACCTCAACTCCCGCACGGTCGACACGCACGTGACGCGCCTCCGCCGCAAGCTGCAGAAAGCGGTCGGCACCGACGCCGCCGTCATCGTCGCCGTCGCCAAGATCGGCTACCGGTATTTGGGGCAGGCCACAGCGTAACCGAACCGATTCCGCAAAAGGGTACAGATCCGGTACTATTTCGCTCCTCTCGAAAGGAGTAGCGAAA
>DASXIH010000186.1:0-12944 GCA_036498125.1 Thermoanaerobaculia bacterium | reverse complement strand
AGCTCGCCCAGCCGACCTGATGTCCCCACCACTGGTGCGCGAACTCGTGCGGACCGACGAGGTCGATGAACTCCGACATGCCGAGGCCGAAGCCGAGATTGTGGCGAACCGTGCTGCCGACGAACGCGAGGTACGGCATGTAGATCAGGCCCGGCCACGACTGGCCGAAATACCACTGCGACTGCTGCGTGATCGCGACGTGCTTGTTCTCGAGCGGACCGAAGAAGACGTTGCCGGCGCGCGCCATGTTGGCGCCGTCGGCGAATGCCGCCTGCGCGAGCGCGCCGGTGTCGATGCGGACGCCGGACTGGAGCTCGCTGTCCTCGCCGAATCCGCCGGTGTCCGCCATCTGATTGATCTGCTTGATGATGTCCGGCTCGCCCGGGTTCGTGTAGACGTCGAGGGTCATCCCGCTCGGCGCGTCGTCCTTCGTCAGCTTCTTGAACTTGCCGTAATTGAACCCGGCGACGCGCAACGGGCGCTCGCTCTTCCAGACGGAAATGCGCTGATCGCCTTCGACGCGGTTCTCCGTCTCTTTGCCGGTCGCGACGATCTGGTACTTCTGAGGAAAGCGGAACGTCAGCTCGAACATCGAAGGCTCGCGGAACGAGCCGACGTTCGGATACCAGCTCTGGCGCGCCTCCACGGTGTAATTGCCGTCGCCCGCTTCCTGCATCACCTTCTTGTCGACGCCGTGATAGCCGACGCGGACGAGCAGCTTGTCGCCGTTGACGACCTTCTTCGGGAAGAGGAGCGCCGCGTCGTCGTCCTCGTCCGCCTTCTCCTGGATGAACGGGATGCTCGTCCACTGGGGCGGATTCGCAGTCGCCGGGGAGAAGGAGACTTCGTCGATCCGGAGTTTTCCGGTCAACGAGAGCGGCAGCACGCGGAAGTTGTTTGTCGCCGTCAGCGTCATCGTGGTCGTCCCGGAGACCTCGGCATTCGGCGCGATCGTGGTGTCGACCGAGTAGAGCTCCGAGGTGGCCGGATGGGTAACGCGGGCCGCGCGGCCCGACGCGACCTCGCCCTTGAGATGAGCGAGGTACCAGACGCCGCCCTTCGTCTGATCGACGTTGAGGAACATCGTCTTCTCGCCGCCGTCGTCGATGTGCGTGCCGATGGCGTCGACGCCGCGCGGGTCGACCGCAAGAATCGCGGGCGGAAAATTCTTCCCGCGAATGTAGGCGAGGAACAGCGGCGGATCGGTCGGATCCTCGACGTCCTGCAGCACGCGGATGTGAACGTTCGTCTTCAGCTCTTTGCGCTCGTACTTGAGAAAATCGTCGAGCGTCTTGTTCGCCTCGGGGGCGACGGTGCCTTTATCGGGAGTGCCGGCCTTCACAATCAACTGCGAGTCGAAGAAGACGCCGGACGTGAACTTCTCCGTCAGCACCTTCAGCTTGTCGTCGCCTGTATTGAGCGCGAGCGAGTGTTGTTCGACGTCGGTCACAGGAGTCAGGGTGTACGTCCCGTCGCCCACGAAGACGGCGCCGACGTCCATCTTGTCGACCGGCGGCAACAGATACAGCGAGCCGTTGAGGGTGAAGTGATAGACGTCGCGATCGAACTCGAAGTTGTTGAGGGCGATCATGCGCCCGTCCGGGCGTGCACTGCGAAGCGCGGCGTAATTCGGATCGGGCGTAACGGCCAGGAGGGAAGGCGACGCGAGCAGCACGACAATGGCGCTCGCGAACAGGCGGCGAGGATTCAAGGGGATCTCTCTTTTCTCTATGGAGTGGTGGACGGCGCGATTATATCGCGCGCCACGGCGAGGAACTCGTTTCGCAGCGTTTCCCGCGCGGCGACGAGGTCGCGACGCCGCATTGCGCGCAAACGTCCGATCAGGACATCAGCCGTCTCGAAGATGCGATACGCCTCGAATCCGAGAATCGGAACGATGAGCAGTGCGCCGACGGCAACGATCGCGCCGAAGTAGTGATAGGCGATGACCGCATAAGCGATCCAGGTCAATGGATACAGAAGAAGCGATCCAATGAACTTCATTGTCGCCATCAGCTCCGTCTCTCCCTTCGCGAACCGTTTCGCGAGGAAGCCGACGAGCCGGTACGTCGGATAGTGCAGCACCGCGCCGGCCGCGGCGATCGGCAACTGGACGATGACGCGCACGATCGTCGATGCCCGGAACCGCAGCACCAGTTCGTGCGGCTCCAGTTTCGCGCGCCGCAACTCCTCGGCGAACCGCGTCACCTCCGACGCGAGCCGCGCCAGCCGCTCCGGATCGTGCTCGCAGAGGTAGTGATAGCCCTCGACGAACTGTTTTCGAAGCGCGAACTCGCCGGTGACGTCGGTTCGGTCGCTGAAGATGTCCTCGGCGTTTTGCACGAGCTCCAGCGCCGCGCGCGAGTCGGCCTGCAACGTGACCGCCGCGAGCCCGCGCTCGATGTCGCGGGTCAGCTCGTCCACGCCGCCTTCCGCCGCCGGGTCGGCGGCGCTACACGGGATCGGCGTGCCGTATTGGACGAGGACGTCGCTGCGAAACGTCCCTTTGGCGGAGTAGTAAATACCGACCGGCACGATCGCGAGGCTCGGGAGCGATGCGCCGAGGGCGATGCGGGCGGCGCCGGTCTTCAGCTCGCGCAGGCGCGCATCGCTGTGCGTCGTCCCCTCCGGGAAGATCGCCACGCCGCCTCCGTGCTCCAGGATCTCGCGAGCGCGCGCGAACGTCTCTTCGTTCGATCCGGCGACGTTGTCCTGTTTCCGATAGACGGGAATCGCGTCGAAGAGCCTCGCGAACCAGCCGATCAGCGGATAACGAAAGAGCGGCGCCTTCGCGAGAAACGACACCTCGCGCGGCGCGTAGCAGAGAAGGAAGAGCGGGTCGATCAGGCCGTTCGGATGATTGACGGCGAAGATCACCGGTCTGTCGCGCGGCACATGTTCCAGTCCGGCGATTTCGATGCGGCGGTAGAAGACTTCGATCGCGAAGCGGAACAGGCGGACGATCAGGCGTATCATGCGTGAACGCGTGCGCCCCGCCAGGCGGCGTAGGACCAGATCACACCGCCGGCCAGGACCGCGACCGGCACGATGAGAAATGCACGCTGCAGCGAGCTGATGTCGGAGAGATATCCGATCAGCAGCGGCGACGGAACGTCGCCGAGGAGGTGCATGATCAGGATCGAGAGGGCGAGCGCTGTCGCGCGCTCTCCCGGTGCGACCAGGTTGACGATCGCCGAGTTCACCGGGCCGGTGGACGCGAACACGAGCACCTCGGCGGCCACCATCGCCGGCAGCCAGACGCTCTTGTTCGGATGGTTGAATGCGATCAGCGTCAACGGCGCCGCGAGCAGCGCCGTGATCCCGCAGAGCCAGAGATACGACTCCTTCGTGTACTTCAGGAAGTAGTCGCCAAGCCATCCGCCGGCAAATGTCCCGACGAAGCCCGTGACGAGCACGATCGAGCCGAAAGTGACGGTGGCGTCCTGCTGCGACATCCCACGCACGCGTTGCAGGAACGCAGGCGTCCAGACACCGAGGCCGCCGAGGGCGAACGTCCACATCGCATAGCCGATGCAGGTGAGGAGGTACTGGCGGTTTTTCAGAAGATGAAGGTAGCTTTGGAGAGGGGAGGTCGGAGAGCGGAGAGCGGAGGAGTTTCCCCCTCCGCTCTCCGCTCTCCCCTCTCCGCTCTGATCATGCAGCCCCCGCGGCACCTCGCGCACGAACATCACGAGCAGCGCGAGCAGCAGTCCCGGCGCACCCGCGACCCAGAATGCGGCGCGCCACCCGAAGTGCTTGTCGACGAGGCCGCCGACCATGTATCCGGCCGCGGAGCCGATCGGGATCGCGGCGAAGAAGACGGCGAAGACCCGCCCGCGCTTCTCGATCGGGAAATGATCGGAAAGGAGCGCTGGCGCGATCGTCCCATACGCCGCCTCCCCGATGCCGACCGTCGCGCGCGCGGTGAAGAGCGATACGAAACCGCGCGCGAAGCCGGCCGCTGTCGTCGCGATGCTCCAGATGGCGACGCCGAGGGCGATGAGAGGCGGGCGGCGCTGACGGTCGCCTAACGTCCCGAAGACGGGCGACGTCAACATGTAAACGATGATGAAGCCGGTCGCGAGCGAGCCGAGCTGCGCGTCCGTGAAGTGCAGATCGCGTTTGATCGCCTCGAGGACGGCGGAGAGGACCCAGCGATCGAGGTAGTTGAAGAGATTGATGAACGTGAGGATGGCGAGCGCGTAGGCCGCGGCGCGGCCCGCATCGTCCCGATCGCGTTGCGACATCATTTCAGTGTAAGGGGAAACTCGATCGCTACACGATCGTAAACAGAACGAGCCCGTAGGGGCGGTTATCATGAGGCAATCCATGAAGCGGTACGCCCCATACCTGTTCTGCGCAGCGGGATTGCTCGCCCTCTTCGTGCTGATGCCGTACTTCAACGCGGCGCAGCCGCACGGCGTCCGCATCACGCGCGCCGAGGCGTTGCACATCGCCGACGCGGAGGCGAAACGGCTCGGTATCCCGGTCGAAAAGGCGTGGTCGAACCTGACGTGGGCCGGCTCGCCGCTGCTCGAAAAGGAGCTCGACAAGGACCCGGAAAAGCGCCGCCTGGCGGGCGACGATCCGGCCATCGGGCCGCGGCTCGGCGGATACCACGCCAGCTACTACCGCCGCGGCCAGGAAAAGTTCACGCCGTACGGCTACGTCTACGTCAGCGGCAGCGGCGAGCTCCTCGCCGCGCGGAAATACGTGCGCCCTGAAAAGCCGGGCGCCAACGCGACGGAAGCGCAGCTCCGGCCGCGGGCGGAGGCGTTCGTCCATTCGCGTCCCTTCCCCGGCGCGCCGTCGCCGCAGTTCGAATCGGCGCGGCCGACGGTCGGCCGTTCGCGCACCGACTGGATCTTCCGCTACCGCGTCGCGTCGAAGTTCCCCATCGGCAACGTCGTGCCGTACCTGATGGTGTACTTCAACGGCGACGAGTTCGCCGGATGGGCGCTCATCGAGGAGTATGCCGACGGGATGCCGTACCGCGGCGACAGCGGCAGCGAGCTCGCGGGGCAGTTCGTCCGCTTCGGCTCGATCTTCCTCCTGCTGCTCGTTCTTCTGATCATCTTCCTGAAGAAGTACCACGCCGGTGAAGTCGGAGTCGGCACGGCGTCGGGAGTCTTTGCGGCGGTGCTCTTCCTGATGATCATCTTCGACCTGATCATCGCGCCGGCCGTTTCGGAGGGATCGAACTTCGGCAACGTCGACGCGCCGTGGACGGCGTGGGCGATCTTCGGCTTCAAGATGCTCTTCCTCGACATCCCGGTGGCGGTGCTCGCGTTCCTCGCGTGGGCCGTCGGCGAGAGCTACGCGCGGGAGCGCTGGGGCGACCGCCTCGCGTCGTTCGACGCGATTCTGCACCGCGATCCGCTGAACGCCACCGTCGGACGTTCGCTGCTGCAAGGCGTGCTCTTCGCGCCTGCGGTCGCCGCCGCGGCGTTCGCCGTCGCGATCATCCCGCTGCTGCTCCATCTGGCGACGCAGTCGCTGGGCAGTGGATCGGAGCTCGTGCTCTACCTCGGCGGCTCATTCGCGACGCTCGTCGGAACGCTGGCCGACGCGATCTTCTACCCGGTCGTCATCATCCTCTTCATGCTGGCGTTCAGCAGCCGCAAACGGGCGCTGCCTCTCGGCATCGCGGCGGCGATCCTCTTCGGCTCCGTGACGGCGGTCGGCGAGGTGCCGATCGACCCTTACCTCTGGCGCACGGTCTTCGGGATCGGCAGCACGCTCGCGTTGATCGGCGTCTTCATGGCGTACGACCTGCTCGCCACGAGCGTCGCGCTCTTCTTCGGATCGCTGATCACCTGCGTCGCGCCGCTCATGAGCGTCGCGCGCGGCGACCTCCTGCAGGAAATGGCCATCGTGGTCGGGGTGCCGCTCGGCGCGGTCGTGGTCTTCGCGATCGTCGCCCTGATGCAGAAGCGCGAGGTGGTCTACACGTATGAAGACCTCGCGCCGCACGTGAAGCGGATCGTGGAGCGCGAGCGCGTCAAAGCGGAGATCGACGCGGCGAACCGCATCCAGGCGGCGCTGCTGCCGCTCGACGCGCCGTCGCTCGCCGGCGCCTCGGTCGCGTCGCACTATCGCGCGGCGACGGAGATCGGCGGCGACTACTTCGACTTCCTCCAGCAGCCGAACGGCGAGATCGGCATCGCCTTCGGCGACGTCTCGGGGCACGGCCTCACTAGCGGCATCGTGATGGCGATGGCGAAGTCGGCGCTGCTGGTGCAGGTCGGCCACGATGCGTCGCCGCGTGCCGTCATGAACGTGCTCAACGACATCGTCATGAAGACGGCGCCGCGCCGGATCATGATGACGTTCTTCTTCGGCTTGCTCGATCCGAGGTCTCAGATCCTCCGCTTCTCCTCGGCCGGTCACCTCGATCCCTACGTCTACCGCGCCGCCACCGGGGAACTGCATCCATTGTCGTCTTGGGGCTTCCCGCTCGGCGTCCGCCGCCGCGAGCCGTTCCGCGAGCACACAGTCGAGTTCTCCGCCGGCGACCGCCTGATCCTGTATAGCGACGGATTGATCGAGGCGGTCGATGACGACGGCGAGCCGTACGGCTTCGAGCGCTTCGAGCACACCCTCCGCGCTCACGGCCACTCCAGCGCCGAAGAGATCAAGAAGGCGCTGCTGACGAGCGTGCGCAAGTTCACGCGCAACCGGCCCCCGGAAGACGACCAGACACTGGTGGTGGTGTCGTTCGATGAAGAGGCAGCAAGCGAAGCCATCGCATAGAATCCGCGGCGCATGCCCCAGCCCGAACCCAACAAAGTCATCTACTCCATGGTCGGTGTGTCCAAATTCCATGGAAAAAAGCAGGTCCTCAAGGACATTTACCTCTCGTACTTTTATGGCGCGAAGATCGGCGTCATCGGTCTGAACGGATCGGGAAAGAGCTCGCTCCTTCGCATCCTCGCCGGCGTTGACCGCGACTTCCTCGGCGAGACGGTTCTCTCCCCCGGCTACACGATCGGCTTCCTCGAACAGGAGCCGCAGCTCGACGAGACGAAAACGGTGCGCGACATCGTCGAGCAGGGCGTGCAGCCGATCGTCGACCTCCTGAAAGAGTTCGACGACATCAACAACGCCTTCGGCGATCCCGACGCCGACATGGACAAGCTGATGGACCGCCAGGCGAAGGTGCAGGACAAGCTCGACGCCACGGGTGCGTGGGATCTCGACTCGAAGCTCGAGATGGCGATGGACGCGCTCCGCTGCCCGCCGGGCGAGACGTCGTGCGCCACGCTCTCGGGCGGTGAGAAGCGCCGCGTGGCGCTCTGCCGCCTGCTGCTCCAGCAGCCGGACATCCTGCTGCTCGACGAGCCGACGAACCATCTCGACGCCGAGTCCGTGCAGTGGCTCGAACAGCATTTGCAGAAGTACCCCGGCACCGTCATCGCGGTGACGCACGACCGCTACTTCCTCGACAACGTCGCCGGATGGATCCTCGAGCTCGACCGCGGCGAGGGAATCCCCTGGAAGGGCAATTACTCGTCGTGGCTCGAACAGAAGCAGGAGCGCCTGCGGCGCGAAGAGAAAGCGGAGTCGCAGCGCCAGAAGACGCTGGAGCGCGAGCTCGACTGGATCCGGATGTCGCCAAAAGGGCGCCACGCGAAGGGGAAGGCGCGCATCAATCAATACGAGGCGCTGCTCAACGAACAGACGCAGGAGAAGGTCAACGACCTCGAGATCTACATCCCGCCCGGCCCGCGCCTTGGCAGCGTCGTCATCGAATCGAACGACGTTCGGAAGGGATTCGGCGAGCAACTGCTGATGGACGAGATGTCGTTCCTACTGCCGCCCGGCGGCATCGTCGGCGTCATCGGACCGAACGGCGCCGGCAAGACGACGCTCTTCAAGATGATCGTCGGACAGGAGCAGCCAGACAGCGGAACGCTTCGGCTCGGCGAGACGGTGAAGCTGGCGTACATCGACCAGAACCGCACGCTCGATCCCGACAAGACGATCTTCGAGGAGATCACCGGCGGCGGAGACGTCGTGCAGCTCGGACCGCGCGAGATGAACTCGCGCGCTTACGTCGCGCGATTCAACTTCTCGGGTCAGGACCAGCAGAAGAAGGTCGGCAACCTCTCAGGCGGCGAGCGCAATCGCGTGCATCTCGCGAAGATGCTGAAGGAAGGATCCAACGTCCTGCTCCTCGACGAGCCGACGAACGATCTCGACGTGAACACGATGCGCGCGCTCGAAGAGGCGCTCGAGAACTTCGCCGGCTGCGTGATCGTCATCTCCCACGACCGCTGGTTCCTCGACCGCGTGGCGACGCACATCCTGGCGTTCGAAGGCGAGTCGCGCGTCTTCTTCTTCGACGGCAACTACAGCGAGTACGAAGAAGACAAAATCAAGCGGTTGGGAGCCGAAGCCGCGCAGCCGCACCGGATCCACTACCGGCAGCTGACGCGGTAGTTTTCCAAAGAATTGATCCGGCAACTCCGGTTCGTTGAATCGAGCCGATCTCCCGAAAACGTAAGTTGATGTTGGGCCGGCACTTAACATCGCTGCCGTTCGGTTGCAGAAGTGCATTAAAATTCGTAGGTTTTTTCGTCCAACACCCAACAGGAGGAGAGATGGTCAAGAGAACTCTATTCGTTCTGGCCCTTCTGCTCGTCGCCGTTTCGGCGTTCGCGCAGACGACAGCGACGATCAATGGAACCGCGACGACCGATGGCAATCCGCTACCGGGCGTCACGGTGACGATCACGTCGCCGGCGATGCAGGGCACCCGCACCGCGGTTACAGGCGCCGCGGGCGGTTATACGTTCAACGGTGTTCCCCCCGGGGCATACACCGTCAAATTCGAGCTGGCGGGAATGCAGACGGTCACCAAGAAGGTGTCTGTCGGCGTCTCGCAGATCGGCACCGCCGACGCTGAGATGAAGGTCGCCAGCGTCAGCGAGGCAATCACGGTCACGGCGGCGGCACCCAGCGTCCTCGAGACGCCGACGGTGTCGACCAACATCACCGGCAAGACGATGGAGACGCTGCCGATCCAGAACCGCACGCCGGTCAACACCGCGGCGCTGGCTCCGGGCGTCAACACGAATACTGCCGCCGGCGGCCAGCTCTCGATCTCGGGCAGCCCCGGCTACGACAACACCATCATGGTCAACGGTGTCGTCATCACCGAGGAAGTCCGCTCGCAGCAGCTTCCGCTGTATATCGAAGACGCGATCCAGGAGACGACGGTTCTCACGGGCGCGATCTCGGCGGAGTACGGCCGCTTCACCGGCGGCGTGGTCAACTCGATCACGAAGTCGGGCGGCAATGAATTCAGCGGCTCCTTGCGCGATCAGATCTCGAGCCCGCGCTGGACGTCGCGTACGCCGCTTCAGATCACCAACAACACCCTCGTCCGCCACTTCTACAACAAGTTCGAGACGGCCACCCTTGGCGGCTTCGTCGTCAAGGACAAGCTGTGGTTCTTCGGCGCCGGCCGCAAGACCAAGTCGGACACGCCGACCAGCCTTCGCATCATCCCGGGCACCGGCGGATTCGCGAACTCGATCGACACGACGGCCGACGACAAGCGGTATGAAGGAAAGCTGACCGGTCAGCCGTTCGCGAACCACAACATCCAGTTCTCGTACCTGAAGGACAACACGGTTTCGGCGAACAGCATCTTCACGGCCACTTCCTACGACCTTCTTCAGGGAACGGGCCGCACCGATCCCATCAACTTTAAGACGATCCACTACAACGGCGTCCTCACGAACAACTTCCTTCTCGAAGGCTCGTGGTCGAAGCTGTTCTACGGCATCGGCTGGGGCGCCGGCTCGCAGTTCACCGACTTCGTCCGCGGCACGATCGTCCGCAACCGTGCCGACGGCAACGCGCGCTACAACTCACCGACGTTCTGCGGCGTCTGCGACAAGGAAACCCGCAACAACGACAGCTGGGGCCTGAAGTCGAACTACTTCCTCAGCACCAAAGGTTTTGGCAACCAGAACATCGTCGCCGGCATCGAGAACTTCCGCGAGCACCGGCACGCCAACAACTACCAGTCGGGCTCGAACTTCCGCTTCTTCGTCAACAGCGTTTCGTACTCGAACGGCGTCTTCTACCCGGTGATCAACGGCTGCCCGACGGCGCCGTGCTCCGCGGCCCAGGCGTCGGCCGCTCCGTTCTTCTTCTGGACGCCGATCTTCTCGCTCCAGCAGGGACAGAGCAATCTCCAGACGAAGTCGGCTTACGTCAATGACCGCTGGGACTTCAACGACCGTTGGAGCTTCAACGTCGGTCTCCGTTACGACAAGAACCACACCGTCAACGCCGACGGCACGCTGAATGCGAACGACGGAAAGGTTGCGCCGCGTCTCTCCGCCACGTACAACCTGACGCAGAACGGCGCGCACCGCGTGACCGCTTCGTACAGCCAGTACGTGTCGCGCGTCGCTGACGGCGCCTCCACCTCGAACGCCGCCGGCGGCGCCCCCGCCACGATCTACTACGCGTACCAGGGACCGTCGATCAACCCGACCGGTACCCCGGCCAATCAGCTCGTCGACACCGCCACGGCCCTTCAGATGGTCCATGACTGGCTCGTGGGCTTCTGCGGCGGTGAGCTCTCGGCTTCCAACCCCTGCCTCAAGGACATCTGGGGTCCGGGCAGCAACTCCGTTCCGGGATACTCCGCCGCGGTCGGCAAGCTGAGCTCTCCGTACACCCGCGAGGTCACCCTCGGCTACGGTGCCCAGTGGATCCCGAGCCTCTACACCCGCATTGACCTCGTGGCGCGCGATTGGCGGAATTTCTATTCCTTCACGGTCGACAGCACGACACCGAAGTCGACCGACCTCCTGGGCCTCAAGCACGACGTCCAGATCATCGGCAACACCAACGACATCCAGCGCAAGTATCGCGGCATCCAGACCCAGTCGGCATGGCGCAAGGGTCCGTTCAACGCGGGCCTCAACTACACGTACTCGACGCTCAAGGGCAACGACGAGCAGGAGTCGGCGACCAGCGGTACGGTCGGCAACGCTCCGGGCTCGAGTTTCTACCCTGAGCTGCGCAACTACGCGAACCTGCTCCCGGTCGGCTATCTCTCGCAGGACGAGCGCCATCGCGCCCGTGCTTGGTTCGGCTATGACATCCCCATCCCGGCGATGGCAGGCACGCTCAACGCCACGGTCCTGCAGAACTTCGACTCAGGCCTCCCGTACTCGGCGGTCGGCTCGATCGACGTCTCCGCACTGAAGGCAGCGAATCCGCAGTACGTGGCAGCGCCGGGCGCCGCCCAGTACTACTTCAGCGCGCGCGGCGCGTATCGCCTGCCGAGCCAGACCACGACGAACCTGGCGCTCAACTGGGAGCGTCCGATCGGCAAGGTCGCGTTGCTCGTTCACGCGTACATGAACAACGTGTTCAACCGTTCGGCGGTCACGAACATCATCACGACCGTCAACTCTTCGGGCAACTCGACCACCTTCGCGCCGTTCAACCCGTTCACCCAGACGCCGACCGAATGCCCGCAGGGCACCGCGGCCGCGACGTGCAAGGCGGGCGGCTACAACTGGCAGAAGGGTGCGACGTTCGGGACCGTGGCCAGCGCCACCTCGTTCCAGACGCCGCGTACGTACTTCTTCAACTTCGGCGTCCGCTTCTAATCCGCTCCACAGCAGCAATACGAAAAAGCCCCGGGGCAACCCGGGGCTTTTTCATTGCCGGAGCGCTTTTCGCGTTTCCGCCGCCAGGCGCCTGGCAACCGGCGTCGGATTCGCGGTCACCATCTGATCGAGCACCTGATCTCCGCCGCGCGCATCACCCGCAATGACGAGCACGAACGCGAGCCGCTCATACGCGTCGAGATCGTTCGGGTATTTTGCGATCTCGGTCCGGAACTCCGCGATCGCCTCACGGTTCCTGTTCATTCGCGCGAAGACGTCGCCGCGTACGAAGTGGAGACGGTAGACGCTTCCCTCTTTCTGCTCCGCCTGGTCGAGCAACGAGAGCGCATCGTTGAAACGATTCTGATGGGACGCGATGTCGGCGCGCAGTACGAGGTCGCCCGCGTGCGGGCGCTCGATCGCGGCCGCCTCGCTCTCCGCGGTGGTGGTGTCGCCTTTCGCCAGCGCGACGAGCGCCGTCACCGAGTGGGCCGCGCGGGGATCGAACGGCATTGCCGCTCGCGCAGCTTCCATCGCATGCGCGGTGTCGCTCTTCTGCAGATAGGCGCTCGCGAGCGAAAGCAGGACGTCGGGCAGCGGCCCGCTCGAATGCGCGATCGCATTGCGGTACGAATCGATCGCGCCGTCGACCTCGCCGGCGCGTAGAAGCGCGTCGCCGAACTGCACCCACGCCTCGACCATCCCCGGCTCCTTCGCGAGGAGATCGCGGAACTTCGCTCTCGCGGCCGGCATGTCGGTCCCCGCCAGCCGCGAGGCGTCCTGCAGTTCCTCGATGTCGCCGATACGATCGACAGGATTCACGGAGCGTTGCGACGACGCGGCGGGGGACGCGACGTAGCCGAGTGCGGTGAGCTTCGCCTTCTCTTCCGGGGTGATCGCCGACTGCACCGACTCGCCCGCCGGGAACTGCCCCAGCTTCTCGCGCAACGCCGTCACCGCGCGCCGGTCGGAAGGCGCCAGGTCGCGCTTCTCCGCCGGATCGGCGTTGATGTCGTAGAGCTCGGAGCGCGATGACTCGATGAGTTGCCGGGCGTCGTTGGTCACCGACCGCAGATCGCTCCAGCCGAGGTGCAGACGGGCGTAGAGGCTCTCGCTGTAGATGGGACGGCCGGCCGGGAGCTTTTCGAAGAGCGGCAGGCCCGAAGTCTTCGGCGCATTCGGCGTCCCGACTAGAGAGGTCACCGTCGCGAAGAGATCGGCGAGCGTGGCCGGCTCGCGGACCTCGGCTCCGGCGCGCGCGTTATGCGGCAGTTTCACGATCAGCGGCACGTGGATCAGCTC
>DASXIH010000185.1:0-2095 GCA_036498125.1 Thermoanaerobaculia bacterium | reverse complement strand
CGGGTGCGGTGATGGTCATGGAGGGCGATTCTAGCGCGCCCTGCGGCACTGCTCGCATGTGGAAAGTCAAAAACGGCCGGATGTCAACTGCACAAGAGCGCGTGCAATGGTTGAGGTGGGAGGGTTAATTGCGTGATATCAAAGACGTTGTCCGATTACGCCCAACGTCGTGTGCAATTCGCTGACGAGGCCCCATTTGCGCGGCTTTTCGCGTTTTTCACAGCCATTTCCGCAGAGTTTTCCACACTTTCTGTGTAAACACCGGGTCACCTTCCCGTGTGATTCTTGTGGCGTCGCCGGTAAAGTCCACGATGAGTGAAGGTTCGCCCTTCAGCGGCCCCGCGTCGACCACCCCGTCGAGGCTTGTCTGAATGCCACGTGAGAGCATCTCGGGGGTCTCCACGGCCGGCTCCCCCGAGAGGTTCGCGCTCGTCGAAGCGAGCGGCCCGCAGATCGCGACGAGGGCCCGCAACCAGTCGAGATCGGGGACGCGGACCGCGAGCGTCGACGCGCCGCGGCTCGCCGCCACCGGCAGGCGAAGTGGAAGGATGGCGGTCAGGGGAGCGGGCCAGAGGGACTGCAGCACCTCTTTCGCCCGCTTCGGGAAGTCGACGCCGATGTCCTGGAGTTGCTGCATCGACGCGCCGATCACGACGAACGGCTTCGCCTCGTCGCGCCCCTTCATCGCTCCGATCCGCGCCACCGCTCGCTCGTCCGTCGCGACGCCGTGCAGCCCATAGATCGTATCCGTGGGCAGCAGCACCACCCCGCCGCCGCGCAACACCTCCGCAATCGCGCCGATGTCAGCGGCGTTTGGCTGTGGCGCGGCTGTCCACCGTCGCATTCGTTCCCCTTCGTGCCGTATCGAGCAGCTCGCGCGCGTGCACGGTCGCCGACTTCGTGATCGTCTCGCCGCCGAGCATCCGGGCGACCTCCGCGATTCGCGCGTCGTCGTCCTCCAGCTTCCGGATCCGGGCGCGCGTGTGGCCGCCGGCGTCTTCTTTCCAAACATAAAAGTGCGTCGTCCCGAACGAGGCAATCTGCGGGAGGTGCGTCACGCAGATGACCTGATTCCGCGCCGCGAGCTCCTGCAGCTTCCGGCCGACCACCTCGGCCACGCGTCCCCCGATTCCGGCGTCGATCTCGTCGAACACCAGCGTCGCCGCCGCGCCGCGCGCCGACGCCTTGAACAGCGCCGCCGCGATCGCCAGCTGGATGCGCGACAGCTCGCCGCCCGACGCGATCCGCTGCATCGCCCGCGGCTCCTCGCCGCGGTTCGGCGCGATCAGGATCTCGACGTTGTCGAACCCCGTAGGACGCGCTTCCGCCCGTCCGTTGCCGCTGTCGCCGACCACGATCCGCACCGTCGTCCGCTCCATCGCGAGATCGTTCAGCTCCGTTTGGATCGCGCGCTCGAACGCCGTCGCCGCCTTGCCGCGCGCCGCCGACAGCTTCTCCGCCGCGCGCGCGTACTCCGTGAACTTCGCCTCCTCGGCAGACTGCAGCTTCTCCACGTTCGACTCGTAGTCCGCGAGCCGCTCGTGCTCGTCGTCGATGCGGCTCAGATGCTCCAGCACCGCCTCGACCGAGCCGCCGTACTTCTTCTTCAGACGCTCGATCGTCACCAGCCGGTCCTCGATCTCGTCGAGCCGCGCCGGATCGTGGCGGACGTTTTCGTTCAGGTCGGCGAGCGTCCGCGCGATCTCCTGGAGCTTGTAGAGCACTTCCTGCAACTCGTCCGCGGCGCGGCCCACGTCCGCGATGTCGCGCGAGAGCGGCTGCAGCAGGTGCGCCGCCCGCGCCACCTGCGAGGTCGCCGACGACTCGTCGTCCTCGATCAGCGAGAACGCGCCGCTCGACGCCTCCGCCAGCTCCCGCGCATTGGCGAGCATCGTTCGCTCGCCCCGCAGCTTCTCCTCCTCGGCCGGATCGAGCTTCGACGCAGCGATTTCATTGATCTGGTACTTGAGCAGGTCGAGCCGCAGCGTCCGGTCGTTCTGCGCCTCGGTGAGCGCGCGCAGCTGATCGGCCGTCGTCTTCCAAGCGTGAAACGTGGCGCGGGTCGCATCGAGCAGCGGACCGTGGCCGCCGAAGT
>DASXIH010000184.1:0-15680 GCA_036498125.1 Thermoanaerobaculia bacterium | reverse complement strand
CATTCTTCTCCGTCGAACGTCCACATGACTACTTCCTTCCTTTCCACTGCCACCCCCGTATATTTCAAGCGATTTGCCAGGATGCTCATACGGTTGCGGCAGCTTCTAACTACACGTACGCATAGAGTTAGAGGAAGGTTGTAACGCGCCGGAAAACACCCGCCCGCCAGCCGGTGTCTCAAAATTAAATCAACCTGTCGCAGTTTTGCGTCTGAAGTGGTCGCGGAGCTGGGCATACGCCCGGCCGCGATGCGAGATGGCGTCTTTCTCCTCCGGCGGCATCTCGGCGAACGTCTTCGTCGATCCGTTCGGCTTGAACCACGGATCCCATCCGAAATTCTGCTCGCCGCGCGGCTCCACGAGCACCTCGCCCGCGCACTCGCCGAGGAAGATGCGCGACGCGTGGCCGTCCCAGTACGCGAGGCAGCACACCGCTTTCGCCGACCGGTTCAACAGCGCGTAAGCCATCGCGGCGAGGCCCTTGCCACCCGCGGCCTGCAGCAGCCACTTGATGTAGGGACCGGGGAAGTTCCCGAGCTCGTCGAAGCCGAGGGAGACGTCTTCGACGATCAGCCGCTCGTACCCCTTGGCGCGTGCCGTCTCAAGCTTGTAGCGCGTGACCTCTTCGACCGTCCCGGCCTGAATCTCGGGCAACGCCAGCGACACGCGGAGCAGAGGCATGCCGAGGATCCGCTCCGCTTCGATCGCCTTATTGGGGTTCGACGAGACGAGGATGATCTTTTCGCTCAAAACTCTACGCGAATGGCGCGAATCGATCGCGTCAGCCGTACTTTGAAGCGATCCGGCGCGGAGACGCGCTGCATGCGCCGCTGGAAGAAGTCGCGGATCCGCTTCGAGATTCGCGCTCGCTGTCCGCAGTCGGGACAGACGTTGAGGTGTTTGCCTACGTCGTTTTTCTTTGTTTCGCCGAGAGAATCATCCAGGAAAAAATAGATGACGCGTTTCACGTCGTCGCAGCCCATCGAGGGAGTCCTTCCCGCTACCGAAAGTAACGACCCTACGAATGCAAGCAACTGACCTACCCGGTGGTGAATTCCTCGCCCGGAAACACGAAGGGCGGGCTCTTAGCCCGCCCCGTGAACCGCGATGGATGGGCTGAAGCCCGTCCTACGTCTATTCGATGTCGAACTTCTCTTCTTGTTCTTCGTCCTCTTCCTCGACCTCGAACTCATCGAGCTCTTCGTCCTCTTCCTCGTCGCCGGCGAAGAGCAACTCTTCTTCGTTCTCCTCCGGCTCCTGGACTTCGGACTCGTCGGACGAATCGTCCTTCTTCTTGCGCGGCTTCGCCTCGTCTTTGCGCGAGCGCATCTTCGCCGGCTCCGCGCCCCCGCGGATGTAGCCGTACTTGCGCGCGTACTCGAGCAGCGTCCGCTCCAGCATCTTGCGGCCGCGGTAGAGCCGCGACATCACCGTGCCGACCGGGCAGTCGAGGATCTCGGCGATCTCCTTGTACGAGAAGCCTTCGATGTCCGCGAGCAGCACGACCATCTTGTAGTCGTGCGGAAGCGAGTCGAGCGCCCGCTTCACGTCGGCGTCCATCATGTCCTGGAAGATGTCGCTCTCCGGATCCTTGATCAGGTCCGGCGCGTTCTTCTGGATCACCCGCTCGTAGCTCTCCTCGATCTCCGAGAAGTCGATCTTGTGCGGGGTGAGCTTCTTCTTCCGATAGTTGTTGATGAACGTGTTCTTCATGATCTTGAAGAGCCACGCCTTGAAGTTCGTTCCCTCTTCGAACTTGTCGTAATACTTGTACGCCTTGAGATAGGTCTCCTGAACGAGGTCTTCCGCGTCCTCGGAGTTCCGGGTCATGCGGTAAGCAGTGTTGTAGAGGGAGTCGACGTAAGGCATCGCTGCCTTCTCGAAGTCCCAACCCTGCTCATGCTCGTTCGCTACTGCCGTTTTCATGGTATCTCCCGGTGGTCAATCAAAACTTCAACACCCGTGCCGCATGCTGTTAGATGCATGAACGGCTGTGATGGTTACGTCCCGAGGCGCGGAATCGCGGGTCCGGGTTTCGTTCACCGGACACATCCGTCCTCGGGTGTTATCTTTGATATTTGCTACGGTCTGCTGGAGGGAACTGCTGGGAAACGGTTGTGAACAAACCGTGAACAGCACGAATTCCCGACGCGAATGATAGCCCTACTCTTTGTAGATAGCAAGTAGGGCCTCGTACGCTCTCGTGATTTCGATGAATCGCATCGCCGCATTGGAGCGGATTCCGTCGTCCGCCTCATGAAACTTGTCGGGGTGGTGCAGAGCCGCCAGCTTTCGATAAGCCGCGATGATCTGCTGGCGCGACGGTGTCCCCTCCATCCCAAGAACAGTCAGCCATTCCCGCGGCTCACGATTGTCGCGGACGAAAAACGCCGTGCTGCCGACGCGGTCCGCCGCCCTCGGACGTCCTGCCTTCGCGTGATCGACGTAGTCGAATCCGTACTGTTCACGCAACCTGGCGAGGGCGTCGGTCTGGAATCCGAGCGCAAAGCTCAGGTCGAGCAGGTCGGCGTACTGCAGCAGCGGGATTGGCCGGCCGGGAACCGCGACGAGCTGGACGGCGACGTCGAGGAGCTGTACGCGCTGATGGGGCGTCGAGTGCAGCGCGAAACGCTCGGCCCACGTCGCGACGTCGATGCCGGTCACCGGCGGAGCGATGATGCCGGCACGCCGCCGGATCTCGCGCAGCGCCTCATCGGGTGCGGTGCCGCCGGAGGTCACGATCCGGAAAAGGATCGACGCCGCAACGCGGTCGCGATCCGGCACCTGCGGCTGCTGCGCCGGCCCGGGCGATCCGCCGCGCGCGATCGCCACCGCGATCATCACGAAGATCGCGATCGCCGCACCGGCGACGATCATGAAGATTGCGGCGGCAAGCTCCATTGAGACAACACTCGAGCGCGATTCAGGCGGGTCTCGAGCTCCGTTTCCGTCAGTGCAGGGAGCGAGCCTTCGACATCGATCTCGTCGTCGACGCTCACCCAACTCCGGCAGCCGAGGTATTCGGGCTTGACGTGGATCGTCTGTGGATTCCGCAGCGCAAACGTCCGGACGCCGATCACGTGCAGCGCCTGATCGGGCCGGAAGCGATAACGCGTCTCGAGCGTCTCGCGCGACATCACGACCAGCGGCTCGAGGCGGTAGAGCATCTCGAGATCGGTCACGCGCCAGCTTCCGACGACCTTGCACCAATGCGTGATCGTCACGTCCTTCGGCTCGCTCTGCTGCTGATGAAAAAATGTCGGATAAAGATAGAAGCGCTCCGCCTCGACGCCGAACTTCGGATCGGCGATGCCGCCTTTGCGGATGAGGATGACCTGGTCGCCGCGGCCGAGGGCCTCGATCACGTTCGACCACTCCTTGAGCGCTGTGTGATTAGGAAGTTTGTTCATAGCGAACGGAATTCACCGGCCCTTCCCAGATCGTGACCGCGACCACGCGCGCCTGCTCGCCGGCGACCGCCGCGCCGAGCTCCTTCGCGAACCACTGCGCGATGTTCTCGGCCGAGGGATTGATCGTGTCGAACGGCGGTACGTCGTTGATGCAGCCGTAGTCGAGCTTCTTCGCGAGCGTTTCCAGCTTCCGTCTCGCACTCACGAAATCGACCGCGATGGCGTCCTGGTCGACGCCTCCGCCCACCGCCGCCAGCTCCGCTTCGACCTTGTAAGAATGCCCGTGCAGCGGCTCCGAGATCCCGCGGTACTCGCGAAGGAAATGCGCCGCCTCGAACCGCGCCTCAACCCGGACGACGAACACCAAAAATCCTTTCGATCATCTGCTCGCTCATCCCCAGCTCGCGCACTTCCTCGGCGCTCGACTGCGACCGGAGCAGATCCTCGGCTCGCGAATCGTCCCAGCAGTCCGCCGGATTGCTCGATTCCGCGAGCTCGATCAGCGTCTGCAGCGTCTTCCGGCGCGCCTCGTCGGACATGGCCGAAGTGTACAATGCGCGCCGATTTCGACATGCCTCTCCCGAAGAGCATCCTCTGCTCGCACTGCAAGAAGACGTACCCCGAGGGCTGGAAACGCTGCCCTTACTGCGGATACGACGAGATCCGCGCGCGAGCCGACGCGCAGCAGCGCCGCTTCATGCAGCAGAAACTGCGCGAGTGGGAGCAGCGTACGGGCGCGACGAAACAGCGCCGCGATGAGCGCGGCGAGCGCGAGCGTCCGACGAGGCCGGGGCAACGGGACCGGCGCGATGAGCGCAAAGGGCCGAGCGCGGAGCGCAGACAGCAGGCGCACGCCGAGCGCGGCCAGCAACGGCAACAACCAAAGCCGCAACAGCCGCAGCAGCAACAGGCGCAGGCCGGCGGAGAGCAACAGCGGACGAGCCGTCGTCGCCGTCGTCGCGGCGGCCGCGACCGCAATCAGCAGCAACCACAAGGCGCCCAACAGCAGGGCAACCAGCAACAACAACAACAGCAACCGAGGCCGCAGCAACCAAAACCTCGCCCACCGCAGGACCCGGCAACCAGCAACCGGCAACCGGCAACCGAGGGCGGCGAGGGCGGCTCGCGCAAGCGCCGCCGGGTTCGAAGGCGTCGCCGCGGCGGAAGTGGCGGCCCTGGCGGGGAAGGCGGCGGTCCGTCGTCACCTCCGCCGTCATCCACTTAGCGACCGGCCATGAAGCGAAGTCCGGAAGCTCGTCTCCTCCCTCGGCTTCGAGTGATGCGAGGCTCGACGATTCTTCTCGGACCCGGGAAAGCGGACCTCCTCGAGGCGATCGACCGGCTCGGAAGCATCCGCGACGCCGCTGCCGACCTCGGGCTGTCGTACATGCGCGCATGGAACCTCGTGCAGACGATGAACGACGGATTTCGAGAGCCGCTCGTCGTCGTCCATCGGGGCGGTCAGACCCATGGGGGCGCCGAGCTGACGGACACCGGCCGCACCGCGCTCCGGCTGTACCGGACGTTGGAGTCCGACGCGCTCGATGCGACGAAGCCGGCGTGGACGAAGCTGAGAAAACTTTTTCGAGATACTTGACGAAATATATCGGCGCATGCTTCCCTGTGCTGCATGCGGGCTCTTCTGTGCTTTCTCCTTGCCGCTCTTGCGGCCTCGCCGATATACGCCCAGGATGATATCGAAGCGCGCCTCCGCAAGCTCGAAACCGAAGTCGAGACGCTGAAGCAGGAGAACGCCCAGCTTCGGCATGACCTCGGCCTCGAGGCCGAGAGCGCAAAGCAGGACAGCGCTCAGCTTCGCAAGGATCTCGGCACTGAGGTCGTCGCGCGGCAGACGGACGTCAAGCAGGCGGGTAAAGCGCCGCTGCAGCTGGGCGGCCTCATTCAGGCGCAGAGCGAAGCGGGCGACAAGACCGACAGCCGCTTCAACGACGCCAACACGCGCGTCTTCCTGCGCCGAGCGCGCGTGAACGTCACGGGGAAGTTCGTCGAGGACTTCAGCTTCCGTCTCGAGATGGACCTTGCGGGGAGCCTCTCCAACAGCTCCGGGTTCCGCGCGCAGATGACGGACGGCTACGTCAACTGGAGCCGGTTCAGCGCGGCGAACATCCGCGTCGGCCAGTTCAAGACGCCGTTCGGCTACGAACAGTTGTACCCCGACCCGCGGCTCTACACCCCCGAGCGCTCTCTCGTGAGCGACCGCCTGACGCTCAGCCGCCAGATCGGCGTCCAGCTCTCGGGAGCCGGTCTGGATGACCGGGTCAACTACGCGGCGGGCCTCTTCAACGGCAGCAGCACCAACCAGAACTTCAACGACAACGACAAGCTGATGGCGGTCGCACGCGTCGGATTCGTTCCCTTCGACGGCCGGCTCTTCGGAAAGGCAGCGAAGATCTCCGTCGCTGCGAACGGATTCCGCGACACCGACACAGCCCTGTCGGTTCCGTCCGACTTCGGCATCGACTCCACGCCGGCGTCTTCTGCGAAAGACAACATCTTCACCGGCCGGCGCCGCGGAATCGGGTTCGATGCACAGGCCGAGATCGGCCCCGCTGAGGTTTGGGGCGAGTACCTCCGCGACACGTTCCAGCCGGTGAGCCGCGTCCCGTCCGGGAGTCTGGAGTCCGACGGCTGGTACGCCCAGGCGACCTACTACCTGATTCCGAACAAGCTGCAGCTCGCCGAGCGGCTCGAGACGTTCGATCCGAGCGACGTCGCGGCGCACGACGCGACCCGCTCACTCATTTCCGGCGTGAACTGGTACATCAAGGGACACGATCTGAAGCTGCAGCTCGACTGGATGCGAAGCAACGTATCCGGCATCTCGAAGACGCAGCAGAAGATCATCGCCCGCCTGCAGACGCAGTTTTGATCGGAGACGAACTTGAAACGACTGGTACTCATTAGCCTTGTTCTCACCCTGTTCGTCCCGGCCGGCGCGTACGCGGCGACGGTTCGAGTCTCCGCGGCGGCCAGTCTCACCGACGTGCTCCAGGAGATGGCGCCGATCTACGAAAAGCAGACCGGCGACACGCTTCTCTTCAACCTCGGCGCGTCGAGCATGCTCGCGCGGCAGATCCAGGAAGGTGCTCCCACTGACGTCTTCATCTCGGCGGACGAGGCGAAGATGGATCAACTCCAGCGGCAGCACCTCCTCGTCAACGCGTCACGGAAGAGCATCCTCTCGAATACGCTCGTGATCGTCGTCCCGGCCGACAGCCGTCTCAAGGTCGGATCACCCGCGGACCTCGCCGGCCGTTCCGTGAAGACGATCGCGCTCGCCGAGCCGACGGCCGTCCCCGCCGGCGTCTACGCGAAGCAATACCTCCGCAAGCTCGGCCTCTGGCCGAAGGTCGTCGGCAAAGTCATCCCGACCGAGAACGTCCGCTCCGCCCTCGCCGCCGTCGAATCCGGCAACGCCGACGCCGGCATCGTCTACGGCACCGACGCCCTGATCTCGAAAGGCGTCCGTGTCGCCTACGAAGTCCCGGTCGCCGAAGGACCGAACATCTCCTACCCCGCCGCGGTCGTCGCCGACTCCAAAGACAAAGCCGCCGCCCAGCGCTTCCTCGACTTCCTCCAATCACGAGCCGCCCAGGACCTCTTCCGCAAGTACCGCTTCCTGGTCATTGCACCAAAGTAGGGTCAGTGCACCGTCGCGGGTGTCCGGTCGAGACACTCGTTGACGGCGGCGAGGATGTCGTCCTCGTGGACGGGCTTGAGGACGATCTCGCAGATTCCGATCGCGTCGAGCTCGCGTTGGACGTGGGCGGTCGGGTCGCCGGAGATGGCGACGATGCGGCCGCCGAGTTGCGGGGCGGTTCCCTTGACGTGGCGAAGAAGACCAAGGCCCTCGTCATCGCGCGCCGTCTTCACCTCGACCACCAGCAGGTCGAAATGATTCGCGCGGAGGAGCGCGGCTGCGTGGCGCGAGTCGTCCGTGCGCGTCACGTCGAAATCATTCGAATCGAGCATTGCGGCGATCGCGTGTGAGACTTCCAGCGTCGTCGCGAGGAACAGAATTTTCGCCCTCATCAAGACTCTCCACGAGCGGAAATGCAGACACCGTTCCGATGCGCCTCACGCAAGAGACCGGCTCGATTTCCTATAGGATCGCGCGATGCGGCGCATTCTGATCCTCGATCGCGACCACGCAAGCAGGACGCAGCTCATCGAAGGCCTGCAGCGCGCGACCGACGCCGAAATCGTCGTCGTCGACAGCGATGCCGAACTGATCTCGCGCATCTACTACGGCATCTACGCCGCCGTCTTCGCTGACGACGACCTGATGAGCGGCAAGATCAACGACCTCGTCGACGCCGTCCGTTCCGCGATCGCGCGGCCGATGCTGATCGTTGCGTCGAACGAAACGCACCGCGATCTCGACGCCGATCTCGTCACGCTCATCGTCCGGAAGCCGTACGACGTGTCGATGGTCACCGGCATCCTTCTCTCCGCGGTCCTCGGCATCCCGGGAGCCACGGGTGCCGCAGAAGGCGGCACGACGATCAGGACGAAGTGAGCGGAAGCTCCGGCGCGGCTGGCGCCGCGGCCGATGCCGGCGGCCGATGGGCCTTGATGTACCGCGCCGAGCACTCCGGGAAACCTTCGCAGCGGATGCAGTAGCCGTCGATGTTCTCCGGCTTGAAATCGGCGGGAGGGCAGATGTTCACGCCGCGGACGATGTCGCGCTCACTCTGCGCGAGAACGCGGTCGATCTCGGCCTGATTGCCGGCGGCGAGCGCCTTCTTGATCCCGACGAAGCGCGCCGCGTTGCGCACCGCGACGAAATCAGCCGACTTCTCTTTCGTCTCCGCGGCCGGCGCGGGCTCCGATTGCGCCTTCGCGCGCGCGAAGCGGACGGCGGACGTGCGATGCAGGAGGAAGTAGACATACCCCGCGAGCGCGCCCGCGGAGACCGCGATGTTCGGATTCGCGGCGCCGCTGAAGAGCGTGCCCCACGCCAGGATGCCGGCGCTGATGTATGCCAGCCAGCGGACGCGGATCGGGATGAACGCAAACAGGTAGAACGTCTGCTCCGGAAAGACCGTCGCGTAGACGAAGAGCAGCGTGTAATTGACGAAGAACGCGCCGAGAAGGCTGACGTTCAGCAAGAACGCGACGCCGGCCGTGGCGAGCGTCGAGACCAGAAACAGCATCACGAAGTTCAGCGTCCCCCACTCCTCTTCGATCGCCGCACCCATCAGATAGAGGATGAGGAGCGTGAAGAAGAGGACGACCGGCTTCGGAAAGAAGAGCCACCCTCCCCCGGTCTGAGCGAACTGATACGTGAGGAGGCGCCACCACTGTCCCGCCCGCACCGACGCGCGGTCGAACCCGAACAGCATCCCGAAGCGCGGCCCATCCTGGTACTCGAGGAAAAAGAACGCGACGTTCAGGAAGAGAAAGATGAAGATGGAATGGAGGTTCTCGCCTCGTCTGCGAAACATGGGACGCTAGCCGGAACGACGGTCCGGCATGGGTTTATTCGCGAATTTGAGGTCTACCGAACGATGACATTCTCCAGTCCCTCGAACCGGAGGACGCTTCCGGCGGTGACGTTGTGCTTCTTCGCGACGCCGGCGGCGGTCTCGAGCACGTAGCGCGACGGGATCGTGGTGGAGCCGTAGTTTCCGCACGGATCGGCCTTGCACGGCGGGACGTCGCTCGCGACGAAGTTCACGCGGTGCTGGTCGTCGATCCAGATCATGTCGAGCGGGATGATGGTGTTCTTCATCCAGAACGGGTAGACGCCGTTCTGCGGGAAGAGAAAGATCATCCCGTGATCGGCGGCGAGCTGATCGCGGAACATCAGCCCCTGCTCGCGGGTCGGGTCGTCCGACGCGATCTCGAGGTGGATCACCGTCCCGTCGGGAAAGACGATCCGCGGCCCGGCGGGAGCGGCCGGCGCCACCGATCCGGTGGTGGTCGTCGGCGCAGGCGCCGTGCGCGAACAGGCGAGCAGCGCCACCGCGATCATCACAACGAGGCTATTTCTCACTCTCGACCTCCACCACATCCTCTTCCTTGCTGTCACGCGGGATGAGATCGAACTTCTTCGCGTAGTAGCGGAAGGAACGGAACGTCATCTGGAGCAGCTCGGCGGCCTGGGTCTGGACGCCGCCGGCGCGCTCGAGCGCTTTCAGCATGAAGATCTTCTGGATCGACTCGAGATGATGCTCGAGCGACATCCCCTCGGGCGGGAGATCGAACGTCATGTCGGGGACGGCGCCGCCGAGGAGCACGTGCTCGGGGAGCGACTTCGTCGTGAGGACCTCCGACGCTTCCAGCGCGATCATCCGCTCCACCACGTTCTCCAGCTCGCGGACATTGCCGGGCCACGAATACTTCTCGATGAGGCGCATGGCGTCCGCCGAGATCCGCTTCTTCGGCACGCCGACGGCGGTCGAGTACTTGTCGATGAAGTGATCGACCAGGAGCGGGATGTCCTCGCGGCGGTAGCGGAGCGGCGGGAGCGTGATCGGGATGACGTTGATGCGGTAGAAGAGATCCTCGCGGAACGTCCCCTTCTGGATCGAGTCGGAGAGGTCGCGGTTCGTGGCGGCGATGACGCGGACGTCGACCACCGACTCCGTATTCGAGCCGACGCGGCGGACGACGCGGTCCTGGAGGACGCGGAGGAGCTTGATCTGCATCGCCGTCGACGTCTCGCCGATCTCGTCGAGGAAGATGGTGCCGCGGTCGGCCTCGTGGAAGAGGCCGCGCTTCTCGCGAATGGCGCCGGTGAACGCGCCGCGCTCGTGGCCGAAGAGCTCCGACTCGAGGAGCGTCTCGGGGAGCGCGCCGCAGTTGATCGAGACGAACTTCCCGCGGCGGCCGGAGTTGTAGTGGATCGCGCGCGCGATCAGCTCCTTGCCGGTGCCCGACTCGCCGGAGATCAGGACCGTTGAATTCGTCTTCGCGATCCGCTGGATGATCGAGAAGATCTCCTGCATCTTCGGGCTCTTGCCGATGATGTTCGCGAAGGTGAAGCGCTCCTCGAGGACGGAGCGGAGGTGGAGGTTCTCGTCCTCGAGCTCCTTCCGCTCCACCGCCTTCCGGACGATGATCTTCAGCTCCTCGATGTCGAACGGCTTGGCGATGTAGTCGAGGGCGCCGGCCTTGAGCGCGGCGACGGCCGACTTCGGCGAGGTGTGGGCGGTGATCATGACGACGGGGACCGAGGGGTCGTGCGCCTTCATCTCGCGGAGCAGATCGATCCCCGAGCCGTCAGGAAGCATCAGGTCGCAGAGGACGACGTCGGGCGGATCCTTCATGAATACCGTGCGGGCGTCCGCGAGCGACGCCGCCGTGTCGACGTGCCAGCCGTCTTCCTCGAAGACGATGGTCAGAAAATCGCGCAACGACGCTTCGTCATCGACGACGAGAAGATCCACGGCGGAGATTATCTCCCGGTCATCGGTGGATCACCGACCCGACCGGTTCGCCCTCCAGGGCGCGGGTGAGGTTGCCGGGGACGAGGCCGTTGACGACGTGGATCGTGTGCGCCAGCTTCGCCCGCGTCAGCAACTCCAGCACGATCGGCTCGATCGGGAGCGTCGGGAGGTGCATGGCCATCAGCTCCGCGGCGCTGATGTCGGGGATGAACGTCGCGTCGGGGTTCGTCTTCGGATCGGCGGTGTAGAGGCCGTCGACGTCCTTCAGCAGGATGATCTTCCGCGCGCCGAACGCCTCGCCGATCAGGTACGACCCCGCGTCGCTGCCGTTCGGCGGAAGCTTGCCGACCGCCGGCGGGTGTTCCCACAGGGCATACGGCGGAATCCCGTTGAAGACCGCGCCGCGCGCGGCCGCGAGGATCGCCGGCAGGAGTTGCACGATGAACGGCGCCTCGAGGTAGACGAACCCGTGCTGCGCCAGGAGGCACGAGACCATGTACGCGTTCTGCGCGGAATCCTTGGCGGTCAGAGTCGCCAGCGCGCCGGTCGGCAGTCCGAGATCGAGACCGACCGACAGGATGTGCCGCGACCGGACGCCGGGGCCGACGCCGATCACCTGCGTATGCCGCGACTGATTCGCGACGATCTCGTCGAGCAGCGGCATGAGCGCTCCCTTGCCGCGGTCCATGATCGACAGCCCGCCGATCTGGACGACGTTCAGCAGCGGCAGGATCGCGCGCACCGGCGACTCGGTGCCGGCGATGATGTTCTTGTCGACCAGCGACTCGCGCATCAGCGGCGACGGAACGTGATGCGCGCTCATGCCTCACCCCGGTAGATGATCGAGCCGACCGGCTCCCCTTCGAGCGCCGCGGTCAGCTGTCCCGGCTTCAACCCATTCACGAATTGGATCTCCTTGATGTTGCGCGCGCGCTTGAGCAGGCCGAGGACGTCGCGCTCGACGATCAGGTCGTCGAGGTCCTGCTCCAGCAGCTCCTCCACGCTGATCCGCGGGATGTGCTTGGCGTTCGGATCCTTCTTCGGATCGGCGGTGTGCAGCCCATCCTCGTCCTTCACGAAGATCATCTTCCGCGCCCCGAACACCTCGGCGATCAGAAAGCAGCCGGTGTCGGTGCGCTGCGGCGGAATCCTGCCGGTCACCGGATTCGGCTCCCACAGCTTGTACGGCGGCATCCCCTGGCAGATCACGCCGCCGCGCTCCATCAGGTAGTGCGGGATGGCGTTGAACCCCTCCGGCTCGATGAACGGGATGCCGTACTTCGCGAGGAGGTAGTGGAGCATCTGCGCGTTCTGCCAGGCGACGGCGGTGCCGAGGACCGTGAGCGCGCCGGTCGGGAGGCCGAGATCGATGGCGAGGCTGTAGATGTGCCGCGCGCGCGTGCCGGCGCCGGTGCCGAGGATCATCTTGTGGGGCTTCAGGTTGGCGACGATCTCGTCGACGAGCGGGCCGACGGCCGCGCGCCCGCGGTCCATGATGCTCTGGCCGCCGATCTTCACGACGTTGACCCACGGGAGGATGGCGTAGTCGGGAGTGGAGGCGCTGGCGCGTTGCAGCGCCTCATCGCTCAGCGAGCCGTTGATGAGGCGCTTCCCGAGGTCCGTCGTCAGCACATCTTGTATCGTCACACTTGCTCTCCTGAGAATCGGAATATCGTCAACTCGAACGTGTAGGGCTCCGCACGGGAGGCGTCGAGCGAGCCGAACTCAGGCTTCGCCCAATCGGCCAGACGCCGGAGCGCTTCCTCGCGAACGTCGTCCGGCAGCACGGAGAACTTCGCGCCGGTCGGTTTTCGGTCGAGGAAGCCGCGCGGACTCCGTTCGGACGTCCACGACGCGGCGGTCTCGACGCGCTTCTCCGTGGCGACCGACTCCAGCCACGCGAGCGCCTTCCCCGCCTTCTTTTCTTCGGGCGGCACGCCGAGCTCGATGAGGATCGCCGCGAGGCGCTCCTTCATCCGTTCGTCGACGCCGTCCGCCGGAGCGACCGTCTTCCCGATCACGAGCACGCCGCCCTCGCTCAGCACCCGCCGTCCCTCGGCGAGGAGGCGCCGCCAGCCGCGCGCCCCTCCGACGACCTGAATCAGCATCACGACGTCGAATGCGCCGTCGCGAAACGGGAGCGCTTCGCCGTCGCACTGCGCCAGCCGCGCGCGGTCCGCGTGGCCGTGGAACTCGTGCAGCATCCCGATCGAGAGGTCCGCGCCGAGGTACCGATCGCCCGCCGCCACGAAAGGGCGGCCGATGCGTCCGGTGCCGGCGCCGAGATCGAGCACCGAGGCCCGCCGCGGCACCAGACGCAGCACCGCCGACCGAATCTCCTCGGGCACACCTTCCGGCAATGCCCGATGACGGTCGTAATCGGGCGCAGTCATATCGAACGCAGTCATCTCGTTTAGCGGTACCCCTCCGCCTGAAGCGAGAAGAGCTCCGCATAGAGACCGGCCTGCGCCAGCAGCGCGTCGTGAGTGCCTTCTTCGACCACCCTTCCCTCTTTCAGCACAATGACACGATCGGCCATCCGAACGGTAGAAAAACGATGGGAGATCAGGAGGGCCGTCTGTCCGGAAACGAGCTCCGAAAAGCGGGAGAAGACCTCGTACTCGGCGCGGGCATCGAGTGCCGCGGTCGGCTCGTCGAGGATCACGACGCTCGCCTTCCGGATGTAGGCGCGCGCGAGCGCGACCTTCTGCCACTCGCCTCCCGACAGCTCGACGCCCCCTTCGAAGCGGCGGCCGAGGACCTGCCGATACCCGTTCGGCAGGCGGTCGAGGAGGGAAGCCGCCATCGACTTCCCGGCGGCTTCGACGATCGCGGGATGCGTCGTCGTCCCGCTGTCCAGCGAGTCGCGCACCTCCTCGATCTCACCGACGCCGACGTTCTCGTCGAGGCGGAGGTCGTAGCGGACGAAGTCCTGGAAGATGACCGCGATCGCGCTGCGGAGCGACGCGAGGTCGTAGTGGCGGAGGTCGACGCCGTCGAGCAGGATGCGTCCTTCCGTCGGATCGTAGAGGCGGGCGAGGAGCTTCGTGAGCGTCGTCTTCCCGGCGCCGTTCTCCCCCACGAGCGCGACCCGCTCGCCGGGGGCGAGGCGCAGGCTCACGTGGCGCACCGCCCACCCGTCACTCCCGCGGTAGCGGAAGCCGACGTCCTCGAAGACGATTCCCTGCCGGACGACGGCGGGGACCGGCGGAGCGTCCGGCATCGACGTGATCGCCGGCTTCATCTCGAAGAAGTCAAAGAGATCCTTGATGTAGAGGCTCTGCTCGTAAATGGTGCCGGCCGTCAGCATGAGCCGCTGCGTGACGTCGCGGCTGCGGGAGAAGGCGGCGGCGAGGAACGTCAGCGCGCCGACCGTGATCGCGCCGGTGAACGCGCGGACGAGGATCAGGGCGTAGGCGCCGTAATAGCCGGCGAGGCCGAGGAGCGAGAGCAGCGTGGCGGCGAACCCCTTGCGGAGCGAGAGGCGGCGGTTCTCCTCGAAGAAGAGGCGGGCGAGCTTGCGGTAGCGGTCGACCAGCCAGCCGGCGAGGCCGAACATCTGGACTTCCTTCGCCGTCTGGTCGCTGGCGCCGAGGAAGCGGAGGTAATCGAGGTGGCGCCGCTGCGGGGTCCAGCGGTAGAGGAGCGAGTACTCGAGCGACGTGAAATACGTCTCGCCGAGGAAGCTCGGGACGACGGCGACGACGAGGAGCGCGAGGAGCCAAGGGCTGTAGAGCAGCACCGCGCCGGCGAGGGAGGCGAACGTGACGGCGTCCTGGGCGAGGGAGAGGATCTGGCCGAGGAGGCCGATGCGGCCGGTGGTCTGGCGTTGTGCGCGCTCGAGCTGGTCGTAGAAGGCGGAGTCTTCGAAGTGGGTGAGGTCGAGGGTGGCGGCGTGGCGGATGAGGCGTTCGCTCAGCTCGTTCGAGCAGAGATCGCCGAAGAGCGCCTCGATGACGACCGAGGCTTTGCTCATCACCTCGCCGAGGACGGCGATGGCGATCTCGATGGCGAGGAGGGACCAGAGGCGGGAGTAGCCGGCGTGGGTGACGATCGTGTCGATGATCAGCTTTGCAACCCAGAGGGCCGCGACCGGGACGCAGGCTCTCAGGATTCGGAGGATCGCGGTGGCCGTGGCGTAGCCGGGGTGCGTCTGCCATGCGAGGCGGAGGAACTGCCGGATGGAGCGGAGGGCGGAAGCGGTGGCGAGCCACGAGTGCAGACCACCATCACGCGTGGAGGGTTGCCGTTTCTGCGCTGTGGGATTCAAGGCGTCCAGCGATTCTAGCGTTGTCGCAGGAGGTGCATCCCGATTTGGAGGGGCGGAAGCCTCTTCATTGAAAATGGCGCGCTATTTCTCGGCGGCGGCGATCGCCAGAAGGTCCGCGAGGCGACGGCGGTCGATCACGTCGCGCGAGAGGGCGGCGACGAGTCGCTCCAGGCCGGCCTTGTGGCGACGGTCGAGCGCCTCGGGAAGTGCAGCCGGGAACTTCACGACCGCTGCGCCGGCGGTCACCCGCGGACGCAGCGTCGACACGGACAATCCCGGGGATTCCGAAGAACGCTTTAGAACCGATCGCCGGAGACGGTTCTTGCTCGCGATCGTCGCGACGATCTTCGTCGGATCGCCTTCCGGGAGGAAGTAGATCGCGGTCACGCTCGCTCGCGTCTGTCCGATGCGGTGTGCGCGCCCGTTGCGCTGGTCCAGTTTCGCCGGGTTCCACGGGATGTCGTAATGGATGACGGCGGCCGCGCGCTGCAGGTTGAGCCCCTCACTCGCAAAGTCAGTCGTGACGAGGAGATCGATCGTCCCGCGTTGAAACGCATCGATCGCGCCGCGGCCGTCGCGCGCGGT
>DASXIH010000183.1:0-4646 GCA_036498125.1 Thermoanaerobaculia bacterium | reverse complement strand
CAGAACGACGCCCATGCCGGCGCCTACTATTACGACCTCCGCACGCGTAAACCGGTTGAGGCGCGCCTGAAGCGCGCGTTCGACCTGCTGTTTTCCACCGCGATCATCACGCTTCTCGCGCCGCTTCTGCTCGTCATCATGGCGCTGATCAAGCTGACGAGCCCCGGCCCGATCATCTTCCGCCAGCGCCGCATCGGGTTCCGCGGCAATCAGTTCGACATGTACAAGTTCCGGACGATGTTCAACGGGGCGCATCTGAAGGAAAAAGAGCTCGCCGCGCAGGCGGGCGGCTCGTTCCTGAAGCTGAAGAACGACCCGCGCATCACGCCGATCGGACATTTCCTTCGGAAGTACAGCCTCGACGAGCTCCCGCAGCTCTTCAACGTGCTGGACGGAACGATGAGCATGGTCGGCCCGCGTCCGCTGCTCATGTCCGATCTCGAGAAGCTTCCCCGCCGCAGTCCGCTCAGCCGTTTCTCCATGCCGCCGGGCATCACAGGGCTGTGGCAGGTGAGCGGGCGAAGCGATTGCAGTGAGCTGAAGCGCATGCAGCTCGACCGGCAGTACGTTTACCGCTGGAGCCTGGCGCTCGACTTCGAGATTCTGCTGCGAACGATTGAAGTGGTGTTCACAGGACGCGGCGCGGCTTGAAACGACGACAGACAACTCCTCCCGACACAACCCCATTGACGCTGGCACCCAACGACGTAGGGCGGACTTCAGTCCGCCCGGGCCGGCCTAAAGCCCGCATTACATCGGAGCAGCTCATCCGTATTGCGCGGACCCGGTGGAAGCCGATGCTCGCGATCGTTGCGGGCGCCGTCGTCATCGCCGCGATCCTCGCGGTGGCGCTTCCGAAGCGCTATCGAGCCACGGCGGTCGGGGTCGTCGCGCCGCTGACGAACACGCTGACGCCGTCCGAGGCGTTCCATGGGGTGGAGGCGCTCGACCGGAGGAGCGTGGTCGCGACGGTGGCGGCGCTCCCGTCGACGTCGTGGACGCAGCGTCGCGACTATGACATCTCGGCCGCCGTCCTTCCGAATACGAACCTCGTCCGGATCGACGTCGAGGCGAGCTCGCCCGAGATGGCCGCGAGCGTCGCGAATATGACTCTGAACGAGCTCGGCGCCAGGACGACGTCGATGTTCAAGTACTACGGCCTCACGCCGGTGACCCGGGCGCTTCCGCCCACTGCCGCCTCATCGCCGCACAAGGCGCGGATCCTCGGCGCCGGCCTGGTCATCGGACTCCTTCTCGCAGCTGCACTGGCGTACCTACTCGATGCGCGATGAGCTCCATCACTGTTCCGCGGTCGGCGCTCACGTTCGGATTTCCGATCGTCATCGCGATCGCGTACACGAACGTCTCTGACGTTCTGCTCCGGCTCTACGGCATCCCTTCGCTCCTTCAGATCGCGATGCTCCTTTGCGCGATCCTCGTCTTTCTCGCGCGCGAGGAGCTGCAGCCGCTCGAGATTGTTCTTCATCCGCTGACGATTGCGATGGCGGTGTACTGCGCGTTGCTGTTCGTGAGCAGCGCATGGGCCGCCGATCTCTCCGCGGCGGACTTCCGGATCAGCGAGGCGGTCAAGGGACTGATCATCATGATCGCGGGCGGCGCGCTGATGTCATCGTGGAGGCGCGTCCGGATCGCCGCCGTGACGCTCACGCTGGTCGCCGCAACGCTGGCCGCGATCTCGGTCGTGCAGACGGTGACGCATTCGACGAATCAGCTCGGGGGCCTCGCACAGATCCAGACCGGCAACCTCTACGCGGACGTATCGGAGCCGCGAGCGGCGGGGCCGGTGAGCGATCCAAATTTCTACGGCCAGATTCTCCTGATGACGCTGCCGCTTGCGGCGGCACTGGCCGCTTCGCGGCGGCGGTGGGTCTTCGTCTGCGTCGCGATCGTGATCTTCGCCGGCGTGCTCGTCACCTATTCGCGCGGCGCGATGCTGTCGATCCTTGCGATGCTCGTGCTGGTGCCGTTCGTCGTCCGCATCCGAGCTCACGTCATCCGGAAGGCCGCGCTGGCGGCGGTGCTGCTGATGGCCGTGACTCCGGCGCCGGTCATCCGCCGGTTCCACACCGTGACCGACGTCGTCTCCGCCGACAAAGGCGATCAGCCGGAGGTAGCTCGAGACGCCTCGGTCGATAAACGAAAGCTGCTTCTCGCATCCGGACTTCGCATGTTCGACGACGCGCCGCTCTTCGGCGTCGGCGCGGGCAACTTCGGCAGGCACTACGCGCGCTATGCGAACGAGGTCGGATCGTCAGCACCGCAGTACGACGATCCCGGCGACCGGCAGTACCCGCACTCGCTCTACATCGAGCTGGCGTCGGAGAACGGAATCGCCGGCCTGCTGAGCTTCGGCGTCGCGATGGCGATCGCGTTCACCACGCTGACCCGGACCAAGACGATGTCGCCCCTGCGCATCGGAATCCTCATCGCGCTCGCCGGCTATCTTGTTTCTTCGCTCTTCCTGCACAGCGCATATCAGCGCTACCTCTGGCTTCTGCTCGCATTCATCCCGGCGATCGACCGGCTCCTGCGCCAGGACGAGGCGGCCGCATGACGGACGTCCTCGACTCGACCGAAGCTCCGAGCGCGGAGGCTCGTGCGACGTCGCAGCCGCGGGTCCGTGCGGCGATCGGCGTCATCGTCACGCGGTTCCCGCAGATCGACGAGACGTCGATCCTGCGCGAGATCAACGAGCTGGAGGAGCGCGGCCAGCCGGTGATGCTCATCCCGCTGCTGCGGGGGGGCGGCGGCGTCGTGCACGAAGAGGCGAAGCCGTGGATCCATCGCGCCCGCTACATGCCTCTGATCTCGCCGGCGATCTTGCTGGCGAACCTGCTCCTGCTCGCGACGCAACCGCGGCGGTATCTCGGGGTGTTCTGGCTCGTCTTCTCGAAGACGATCGGAAAGCCCGGCGTCTTCGCGCGATCGATGGCGCTCTTCCCGAAGTCGGTCTACCTCTCGCGCCTTCTCCCGCGCCTCGGCATCAGACACGTGCACGCGCAGTGGGCGACTCACCCCGCCACGATGGCGTTCATCATCGGTACGCTCAGCGACATCACCTACAGCTTCACCGTCCACGGCCCGGACATCTTCACGCACCGGATGCTGATGCGCGAGAAGGTCGCCGGCGCGAAGTTCATCCGCTGCGTCTCGACGTTCAACAAGGCGTTCCTCTGCGGCCTCTTCTCCTCGGTGACGGAGAACAAGGTCAACGTCGTGCACGTCGGCCTGAACCCCGCCGTGTACGGTTCCGGCCAGTTGCCTTTCCCGAAGACGAAGCTGCAGATCCTGACGGTCGCGGCACTCAATAAGACCAAGGGCTTCGCCTTCCTCGTCGACGCCGTCTCGCGCCTCGTTCAGCAAGGGATCGACGTCGAGTGCAACATCGTCGGGACGGGGCCGCGCCGCGCCGGGATCGAGCAGTGGGCGAAGGACCTCGGCGTCGCGGACCGCGTCCATCTCCTCGGCCTTCTTCCGCAGCACGAGATCGCGCGGAAGCTGCGCGAGTGCGACGTCTTCGTCCTGCCGAGCATGATCGCGCTCGACGGCTCGATGGACGGCCTGCCGGTGGCGCTCATCGAGGCGATGGCCGCCGGACGCCCGGTGGTCGCTTCGACGATCTCGGGGATTCCGGAGCTCGTCGAAGACGGCGTCAACGGGTTTCTCGTTGACGCCACGCACGCCGAACGGATTGCGCAGGCGATCCGCAAGCTCGCCGAGAACCCGCAGCTGCGCGACCGGATGGGAAGGGCCGGACAGGAAAAGGTTCGCCGCCAGTTCGACATCCGCGTCACCGGCGAGCGGCTCCTGTCGCTCTTCAAAGGCGCCGCACCGCCGAAGAAGTCGGTGCAGGAGCAGATCGCCTCGCTCGACTGGAGCGAGCTCGGCACGGTGGCTCTCGGTATCCGCCGCGTATATCAGCGCCGCGACTCGTTCGTCGCCGACGTGACGATCACGGATGGCGTGGCACGCCGCGAGGTGATCGTCAAGAAACACCTCGAGCGTTCCGGCGAGCCGCGCCTGGCGCGGATCCGGGCGGAACACGAGCACGCGATGCTCCGGCGAATGCGCTCCGAAATGATGTTCAGCGTCACGAACCACGGCACGGCCTACACGGTGCCGAAGGTGCTGCTGTTCGACGAGGCCCGCTCGACGCTCGTGCTCGCACGCGCCAGAGGGCAGTCGATCTCGTCGATGCTGCGCCGGACGCGCGGCGGCGCCGGAACGGTTCGCCGTCTCGCTCCCGCCATGCGCCGCGCAGGGCTGTGGCTGCAGTTCATGCACGATCAGACGCGGACGAGCCTCGATGGCCGCTCCTCGTTCCACTCGATGATGCGTGAGGCGGAGCGCGATCTCGCGCTCGCCGCCGCCGCCGACTGGCCCGTCCGCCAGTTCCACGACATGATCCTCTCGCGGCTGCAGAAGCTCGAGTCGGAACTTGCGGACCGACCGTGGTTCGCAGTGGCGCACCACGGCGACTACGCGCCGTCGAATGTTTTCATCGGCGAGAGCACGGTCGACGTGGTCGGTTTCGACGACTCGCGCGAAGGGCTCCCGCTCGAGGATGTCGCGCACTTTCTCCTTCATCTGCGGTTCGTCTCGCGCCAGCACGCGGAGCTCGCGCA
>DASXIH010000182.1:0-2200 GCA_036498125.1 Thermoanaerobaculia bacterium | reverse complement strand
AAATTCCTCGTCGCCTTCGTCATCGTCCAGGCCATCGTCGCCGCCATGAACTGGATCGAGCGCCGGCTGCTCGGCCTCATCCAGGCGCGCCTCGGCCCGAACCGCGTTGGCAGCGAGATCGGGATTCCGTGGGGCCTCGGCCAGATCCTCGCCGATCCGATCAAGTTCCTCCTCAAAGAAGACATCGTCCCGTCCAGCGCCGAGAAGGTTGCCTATTACCTCGGGCCGATGATGTCGATCCTCCCGGCGCTCATCGTCTTCTGCCTGATTCCCTACGGCCCGCCGCCGACCTTCGCGCCGACGCGCGTCAACGTAGGGCTGTTGCTGATCCTCGCGCTCACCTCGACCAGCGTCTACGGGATCATCCTCGGCGGCTGGGCCTCGAACAACAAGTACTCCCTCATGGGCGCGCTCCGCAGCGCGGCGCAGATGGTGTCGTACGAGGTGCCGTTCGGCCTCTCGATCGTCGGCGTCCTGATGATCAGCGGCTCGCTCGACCTCGTGAAGATCGTGCGCTACCAGGAGATGCACGTCTGGAATCTCTTCCCGCAGCTCGTCGGCTGCTTCACGTTCTTCGTCGCAATGAACGCGGAGAACAACCGCACGCCGTTCGACCTCCCGGAAGCGGAGTCCGAGCTCGTCGCCGGCTATCACACCGAGTACTCGGCGATGAAGTTCGCCTTCTACATGCTCGGCGAGTACTCCGGCATGCTCGTCAACTGCTGCCTTTTCACGGTCCTCTACCTCGGCGGCTGGACGCTCTCGATCGCGGAGTGGGGGATCACCACGACGTCGCTCGCGAAGCTCGGCATCGTCGGTGGCCTCATCGGCGCCGCGATCTTCATCACGAAGGTGATGGCGATCATGATGGTCTACATCTGGTTCCGCGCCACCTTCCCGCGCTTCCGCTTTGACCAGCTCATGGACCTCGGCTGGAAGTGGATGATCCCGCTGGCCCTCGCGAACATCTTCGTCACCGGCATCGTCCTGCTGGCGCTCCCGGCCGTCGAAGTCGGCGGCATCTATCACTGGCTCGGCGAAGTCGTCCTCTCGATCGCCGGCGCCGCGATCATCGCGTTCACGCTCTTCCTGCTCACGCGCCCGGCGAAGCCGGCGCGAAGGATGCCTGCTCATGCTGGTTGAACACCCGAAAGCGAAGTGGACGGATAAGTTTCTGCTCCTCGACATGTTCGAGGGGCTGAAGACGACGCTCCGCGAGCTCTTCAAGCCGAAGGTGACGATCCGCTATCCGGAAGAGCGCCTCGAGCCGGCCGACCGTTTCCGCGGCATGTTCCGCTTCAACTACGAGCGCTGCATCGCCTGCAAGCTCTGCGCGGTGGCGTGCCCCATCGACATCATCTACATCGACGTGCACGACGAACAGCGTGAAGTCGACGGGAAGATGAAGAAGCTCAAGGTCCTCGACCGCTACGACATCGACGTCAAGCGCTGCATGTTCTGCGCGCTCTGCGAAGAGGCGTGCCCCACGAAGCCGAAGTCGATCTGGCTGACGACGAAGACCTACGAGCTCGCGTCGTACGACCGCAACGATCTCTACTTCAACATGCAGGAGCTCGAGTACTGGGACGACCGTCCGAAGTACACGGGACTCCCTGAAGGCGCGGCTCCGGCGAAGGAGATCGAATAGTGGACGCCATCACTGCGAACATGCCGCTGCTCGTCTTCCTCGTGGTCGGCACGATCGCGGTGGCGTCGTCGCTCCTGGTCGTCATGATGCGCAACCCGGTGCACTCGGCGATCTTCCTCCTCATCACGTTCCTCTGCGTCGCGACGCTCTTCGTGATGAAGGGGGCCGAGTTCGTCGGCGCCGTGCAGGTGCTCGTCTACGCCGGCGGCATCATGGTGCTCTTCCTCTTCGTCGTCATGCTCATCAACGTCCGGCACCTGCCTGACGAGCCGATGGTGACGAAGTACACCGTCCCCGGCATCGCCGTCGGCCTCGCGATCTTCGTCATCTTCGCCGCGATGGTCCGCCCCGGCGTGTTCCACGATCCGATCTACAACGCGCGCGAGCTCCGGAGCGTCGACACGCACCGCGTGCGCCACGGCAAACACGTGGTCCGCCACCACGTGGTCGGCAATTCCGAGGCGGTGGGGAACGCGCTATACACCGACTACCTCGTTCCGTTCGAAGTCGCCTCCCTCTTCCTCCTCGTCGCCATGATCGGCGCCATCGTCA
>DASXIH010000181.1:0-3385 GCA_036498125.1 Thermoanaerobaculia bacterium | reverse complement strand
AGGGTCCTGTAGCTGTAGAACGGATAGCGCAGCAGTCCCTGGTTCCCGCGGAACGACTTCACCAGCACGCGGCTGTAAGTGATGAGCTGTTGGTCGAGGCCCTCCGAGAGGATCTTCTTCGCGAACTTGATCATCGCGTCGCGGCTCACGTCCTCGTCCACTCCGTCGAACTGCCGCATGTACTGCGTCCAGAGAACGTCGAAGCCGACTTCGGACTTCGTCGCGATCTGCTCCGCGCCCGCCTGCTTCAGGAGGTTGTAGACCTCCTTGTGGTGCTGGCTCAGATCGAACTGCAGCTGCTTCTGCCCCTGTTCGAGCTTGTCCAGCTTGGAGTGAATCTCCGTGAGCTGCTTTTCGATATTGGCCTTCCACTCCGCCTCATCGCGGCCGCTGAAGCCCGCGAGCGCGCTGCAGAAGTACTTCTCGGCCGTGTCTTGCACGACCTCCGTCGCGCACGTGGCGTCGTAGAACTTCCCCGTGAGCTCCTTCGCGACCGCGAGGCCGCCCGCCGACGCGATCGACGAGCCGGCCGACTTGGCGAGCGTGGCGCCGTAGCTCTCTTTCGTCGGACCGGCGAAAACGGAAATCGCACAGAAAACGCACACAACGGTGAGAACCGCCCGCAACGAGTGGACGCGCATGCCTCTCTCTCCCTCTCTTCGTTTCTTGCTGACTTCGACCGTGGGAGATGGTAGCACCGGCAGTTACACTACCCGCCGAAGATGAGCCGGTTTCTAGCCGTTGCGTGCGGCGGCGCGGTCGGAGCGGTGGCGCGATACGGAGTCGCGCTCTTCGTCGCGGCGTTCTGGCGCAGCGACTTCCCGCTGGCGACGCTCCTGATCAACGTCAGCGGCTCGTTCATCCTCGGTTTCTTCTCGACGTTCGCCGCGGAGCGCTCATCGATCGATCCCATCTGGCGCCTGCTCGTAGCGACCGGCTTCGTCGGCGCGTACACGACGTTCTCGACTTTCGAGTACGAGACCCAGCGCCTCACCGAGTCCGGCGCCATCTGGTGGGGAGCCCTGAACGTCGTCACCTCCGTGATCGCCGGCTACGCCGCCGTCCAACTCGGCGTCGTACTGGCGCGGCGGTAATCAGCGAACGAACGCCTGGGAGCAACCTCCCGCGGTAAGCTCAGTGAGTGAAACCCCGTGTCTATGTTTAAACATCCGTCGTCAGTTACCTCGTCGTTCGGCTACGAACCACCTCTGATCTGCACGCCCTACGAATTGTCTGGCGAAAACGATGAAGAGCTCAGTTAGAGATCCTGTCGTCGAGGATGTCCACCGTACACGGGCTCGATTGCTCGACAGATACGGCGGCGCCGAAGGCTATGCAGAGCATCTCCGGCAGCTGGAAAAAGAGCTGGGAGATCGCGTCGTGAGTCGAGAACCGCGTCGGCCGATCAAGACGGCTCGAAAAGCCTCTTAGCGTTCTACTTTCCCAACGCGAAGGCGAGGCCGCGGGGGCCGCCGTCGACTGAGGGGACGAAGACATCGATGAAGGCACCGGTGCGGCCGTCGAAGCGAAGGACGGAACCGGCGGAGCCGCTCTCGTCGGAGCTGCTCACGTAGATGTTCCGGTCGGGACCGATGGCGAGGTAGAGCGGCTCCATCCCGTCGCGTTTGATGAACGTGGCGTTCGCGATCAGGCGGCCCGAGCGCGGTGTGAAGCGGAGGATGGAGGAGTCACCGACGCCGAAGTTCGCGACGAGCAGATCGCCTGATGGCGTGAACGCGAGCTTCCACGGCTCGCGAAGACCGCCGCGGCCATTCGCGACGGCGATACCGGCGAATGCGCCGGTCGATCCGTCGAAGCGCACGATCTCCCCGCGCGAGCTGTCGAAATTGCTCACGTACAGATCGCCGTCGGGACCGAACGCGAGCCCGTGGATCTCGCCGAGCGTGTAGCCCTGCGTGAACGTGTCGATGAGTTGATGCGTGACGATGTCGTAGCGCAACACGGCACCCGCGCCCCCCGCGTAGAGCGTTCCATCGGCGCCGAACGCGAGATCGTAGAACGCACCGTCGGAGACGAACGTCTCGATGACGCCGGGCACTTCGCTGAATGGACCGCTGATCTTCACGATCGCCGGCGAGCCCGCCTGATTCGCGACGTAGAGCGCGCCGTCAGGACCGAACGCCAGCCCCCACGGCCGGCGCGCCACCGATTGCGCGAAAACCACCGAAGTCCCCGCCCCCGCGCTCAACGGCCCTCCGACCCGCCGCACACTCGACGAAAAGAACCCGCTCACGTACAAGTCGGGCGAGTGCGGCAGCAGCCGGCCCGTCTGCGCCAGAAGCGGCAACGCGACAACGAGTGCGACCGCGAGTTTCACCATCCCAATTGTAGGGGTCCTCAGTCCTCGGCCCGAGGACCGAGGACTGAGGACTGAGGACTGGTTCTACCGGTGCCGATAATGCGACCGGTGATGCCGGTAGTGGCGGTGATGCGTCATCTGTCGCGCCCGTTGCACGCCGTTGCCGATAGCGGCGCCCGCGACCATGCCGACCGGACCGGCGACCGCGCCGGCGGCGGCGCCGATCGTGGTGCCGCGGGTACGGCTCTTCGGTTTCGACCAGTCGTTCGCGAAAGCACCTTCAGCAGGAACCAGCAGCGCG
The DNA here is from genome assembly GCA_036498125.1 of Thermoanaerobaculia bacterium. Lineage (GTDB taxonomy): Bacteria > Acidobacteriota > Thermoanaerobaculia > Gp7-AA8 > Gp7-AA8 > DASXHZ01. The sequence goes on along the minus strand of DASXIH010000181.1, from coordinate 764 downwards.
CCCGCGAGCAGCGCCGCAATGATGTTTTTCTTGCTCTTGAGTGTCATCCAACAGACCCTCCTGGCGGTTCCATAGTGCGAGGAAGGTACCAGCTCCGGCCGTGCGTAAGATGCTGATATTGCTTCGTTTACGCTGGCGAGAGAACCCTTTCGTGCGACGTCCGTCTAATGAGGATGGACCTGAAACACTCGCTCCGACTGATCTGCACGGCCGCGCTCGCCGTGACCCTCGTCCCCGCCGCCTTCGCCCAGCGCAGTGAAGCGCCTGTCCGTCGCGGCGGCCCGGGCACCGGCAACCCGGATGTCCAACTCGTACCGTGGAAGTACCTCCAGAGCGATACGCTCGTTCACGAAGCGCCCGTCACGCTCTACTGGCTCCCCGCCAACCAAGCGCAGGTGACGCAGTCGCCGCTCCTCGACGACAAGGATCTCCTCAACGCGGCGACCCGCTGCGTGGCGTTCGAGATCGTCATGCCGGAACGCACCACCGTCCTCCACAACCTCGGCGAGACCGGCAAGATCCCGGCGATGCTCGTCATCGACCGCGAAGGCAAGACCCTCCGCAAATTCGAGAACCCGAACGGCGAGCTGATGACGAAGGACGTCGAGAAGCTCCTCAACAGCGAGCTCGGTGGCCGCGACGAGGCGATGTTCCGCTCGATGATCGCCGCCAGCCAGGAAGCGACCGCCGGCCGCAACGAGAACGCGATCAGGATGTACAAGAAGATCTGGGACGACCGCTGCCTCTACCCGCTCGCCGCGAAG
>DASXIH010000180.1:0-4270 GCA_036498125.1 Thermoanaerobaculia bacterium | reverse complement strand
TGGTGACGTTGTTGTCGGCAAGCGCCCGTTGAATGCGGCCCGGGCCGCCGTTGTACGCCGCGAGCGCGAGCGGCCAGTCGTTGAACTGGCGATAGAGGTCCTTCATGTACTGCACGGCGATCTTGGTCGAGCGCTCCGGGTCGGCGCGCTCGTCGACCCACCAGTCGACGCGGAGGCCGTACTCGCGCGCCGTCTCGCCCATGAACTGCCACATCCCGCGCGCCCCGGCGCGGGAGGTCATCGTCGTCGAATAGCCGCTCTCGATGACCGGCAGGTAGGCGAGCCCTTTCGGAAGTCCCGCCTGCGCAAGCTCCTTCTCGATCATCTTCTTGTAGCGCGCGGAGCGGGTGAGGTAGGTCTGGACGTCGCTCTTCAGCGAGTTCGAGAACAGCGCGACCGCGCTCTTCACGAAGTGATTGTCCGGAATCGGCATCGACACCGCGGCATCGAGATCGACCGCCACCGGCACCGGAGGCGCCGTTTCGCGCGCCGCCATCTCCGTCCGCGCCTGCTCGAGCTGCGTCCGCAGATCCGCAATGTCGGAAGAAGTGGGCAGCTGCCTCTGGGAACCGGCAACCGGCAACTGGGAACTCGTCGAGGCGCAGGCAGATGCAACGAATGCAACCAAGAGCAACCAGCGCGACTTCACATCCCACCTCCCCACCCAGCGCTACTCGAGAGCGATTTTGAGATCGACTGCCAACGACCGGACGTTGCCCAGGTCCTCGACTTCGATCGCTTTCTCCTCGGTCTGGACGACACCGGTTTCGTCCTCAAAGGATACCGTAAGTCGCACCGTTTTGGCGCGAGCGACGACGTCCGGCGCGGTGTGCATCGTGAGCGTGCGATGCAGGTCGCGCTTCGGCGACGGCAACGTGATACCTGGCGCCGCGGGCTCCTTCTTCTTCGGTGTCGTCGTAGCCGTGGCGCGCTTGCGCAATGCTTCGAGCTCCGCCATCACGTCGACCGAGGTCCGCATCTTGACGTGCTTCACCTCGGGGACGGGAGCCGGTGCAGGTTCGGGGAGCGGCGCCGTGATGATCGGCTCGGGCTCGGGGAACGGAGCGACCGCTTCGACCGGCTCGGGCTCGGGCTCAGGCTCAGGCTCCGGCTCCGGCGCAGGTTCAGGCTCGGGTGGTGGGACGTATTGCGTCGATGGGAGGAGGTCGAGCGGCTCATCGGCGATGGTGCGGGTGTCGACGCCGGTTTGGAGCTCGACGCTCGCCGCGATCTCGTCGTTGACCAGTTCCTCGGATGCGTCGAGCTCCTCGATTTCTTCGATCGGTTCGGGGGGCGGGGCGACGATCTGGGGCTCTTCGATGGCAGTTGCTGCCGCGGCTGCGGCAGCGCCGAATCCCGGCGCCTGCGCCGTCACCGTGCTGCCGATCACATTCGCCGGCGGGAGCGGGGTCGTCGCGGCGATCGTCCTCGATCCGGGCAGCGGCGTCTGCTCCTTGACGCGGAACGTTCCCGAGTCGCGCCGCGGCGATGACTTCGCTGCATCTTCGCCGGTCATGCGGCGGCGGAGCGTCCGGAGCGTCAGCTTCGAGATGAGCTTGAGCGTCTCGAAGACGCCCTCGCCCTTGTACGCGACCGCTTCCACGCACTCGATCTCGCGATCGGGATCGAGCGCCTTGAGGATCGTCTGCGGCGTGGCGAGATTCGGAAGATCGCGCTTGTTGAGCTGCACGATCAGCGGGATGTCGTCGAGAACGAGGCCGATGTCGCTCAGGTTCTCGCGGAGGTTCTGAAAGCTCTCGCGGTTGGCGTCGAGCATCGCGGCCTGCGAGTCGGCGACGAACACCATGCCGTCGACGCCCTTCAGCACCAGCTTGCGCGTGGTGTTGTAGAAGACCTGGCCGGGGACGGTGTAGAGCTGCAGGCGCGTCTTGAAGCCGCCGATGACGCCGACGTCGATCGGGAGGAGGTCGAAGAAGAGGGTGCGGTCGGTCTCGGTCTCGAGACTCACCATCTCGCCGCGGCTCTGCGGCGAGGTCTTCGAATAGATGTGGTGGAGGTTGGTGGTCTTCCCGCAGAGACCAGGACCGTAGTACACGATCTTGGCTGCCATCTGCATGGTGGCGTAGTTGAAGAAGACCATTCGTAGTTCACAAAACGGGGTTCGATGGTAGCACCCGCTACTTTTGCCTAGCAAGAATCGAGCGGGCGATCTCGGCCGCGAGAAGTTTGTAGATTTCCTGGACTTGCGGGTCGTCCCGCAACGCTTCGATGTGCCGCTCGATGACCGGTTGGTCGCCCCGTGCCGCCGGACCGGTGAAGCGGAGGGCGTCGGTGTGGGCGCGCCAGTTGGCGATCGCCGATTCCGCGAGGGCCACGATGTCGTCGCGGGCGTCGTCGATTCCGACGAGGCGTTCGGCGACGTCGAGCATCGCCGCGACGTAGTTCGACCCGAACACCGCGCCGGCGTGGTAGCGCGGCTTGTCCTCGGGGGCGATCTGCGCGAAACGCGCGCCGAGGGCCTCGGCGATCCGTTGGGCGATGCCGGCGTGCTGTCCTTCGAAGACCAGAAGTGCGCCCTGGAGATCCGAAGGCGTTCCGACCGGGGAGAGGGATTTCAGCGGATGGAGGGAGAAGCCGTTCGGTGGGGCCGGCATCGCGCCTGAGGCGTGGAAGAGGATCGCCGCCGAGTCGGCGGCGCTACACACTTCGTCGATCGCTCGATCGCTCACTGCCACCAACAACAAGTCGGCATCGAGCTCCTCGATCGGCTTTCGCGGCACACCCAGCAATTCCGGCAGCTTCGACTGCGACTCGGGGCGGAGCCAGACGCCGTCGATCGGCCATCCGATGCGGCGCCACGACGAGCCGTAGGCCCACGCCGCCCGGCCGCCGCCTAGGATTCCGAGGCGAAGCGGCTTATTCTCTGAAACATGCATCGCGTGCTGATTCTCGCACTCATTGCGACCAGCGCACTCGCGGCCCCGCCGACGACGTGCAATCAGGGCGACGACTACTCGCGGGCTCTCTGCGCGTATCAGCGGCGCAGCTTCGCCGAGGCGGAAACGGAGTTCCGGGCGATCGTCGAGAAGAATGAGCCCGATCCGCAGACCATCCGCGCCACGTATTTCCTGGCGAGGACGGACATGAAGCTGGGACGGTACGAAGAGGCCGAGACGCTCTTCGTCAGAATCTACGAGATGTCGAAGGCGTTTTACGACGACTGGAACTGCGACTTCCTCCTGGGCGAGTGCCGGCGGGCGAGAGGGAAGGGCTGATTGTCTCAGACGAACTTTGAGCTCAAACGGAAGCTGCTCCAGCTCGAAGCGCTCTACGACGTCGGACGCGCGCTGAATACCCTGCGCCCCGAGGGAGAGCTGCTCGACGAGCTGATGCACCGGGCGGTCGGCGTCCTCGACGCAAACCTCGGCTTCGCCTTCTCGCTCGACGAGAAACTCAACGTCCAGGGCGTGCACACCTTCGAGACCGACCAGACGGGCGAGCAACTCGTTGCCGATCCGGCCGTCCGGCAGGTGCTGGCGTCGCGTGAGGCGATGTACATCACCGGACGCGATCTCCTGATCGCCCCGATGGTCGCCGGCGACACCATCGTCGGCGTCATCGCAGTCGGAGGGAAGGAAGAGCGCGGCGCGACCGGAAGCTTCTCGGCGGACGACCTCAGATTCCTGCAGTCGCTGGCCGCGATCGGCGCGGCGGCGATCGACAACACCCGTAGTTTCCACAAGCTCGACCTGATGCGCGAGACGCTGGAGGACGAGAACCGGTCGCTCAAGCAGCGGATGCTGCGCGACTACTCGGATCGCCTCATGATCGGCGACTCGCCGAAGATGCAGCGAGTGATCGATCTCGTCGCCCGCGTCGCCGACTCGCAGGCGAACGTCCTGATCCGCGGCGAGTCGGGAACCGGCAAAGAGATGGTGGCGCGCCTGATCCACGGCAACTCGCCGCGGAAAGACGGCCCTTTCGTGGCGATCAACTGCGCCGCGCTCCCGGAGACGCTGCTGGAGAGTGAGCTGTTCGGCATCGAGCGCGGCGTCGCGACCGGCGTCGAGGCGCGGCCCGGCAAGTTCGAGCTGGCGAAGGGGGGGACGGTCTTCCTCGACGAAATCGGCGATATCCCGCTGACGCTGCAGGCGAAGCTGCTGCGCGTCCTGCAGGAGCGCGAAGTCGAGAAGCTCGGCGGACGGCGACGGATCCCGATCGACGTCCGGATTCTCTCGGCGACGCACCGCGGGCTCGAAGAGATGATCGAGAAGGTCGAGTTCCGGCAGGACCTCTATTACCGGCTGAA
>DASXIH010000179.1:0-3548 GCA_036498125.1 Thermoanaerobaculia bacterium | reverse complement strand
CCGCGGCCGGACGGCCGCCCGGCGAGGGCGCCGCGTCGAAGCAGGCGTTCGTCGCCCGGGTCGCGAACGTCTCGCACCGCTACGGAACGACTGTCTCGCTCGACAACGTGACTGTCGACATACCCAAGGGGGTCATGGTCGGCGTGATCGGCCCCGACGGCGTCGGCAAATCGACCTTGCTGGCGCTGATATCGGGGGTACGCAAGATCCAGGAGGGTCATGTCACGGTTTTCGACGGCGACATGGCGAACAACAAGCATCTGAAGGCCATTCGCGGACGTGTCGCCTACATGCCGCAAGGTCTCGGCCGAAACCTCTATCCGACGCTCAGCGTTTTCGACAACGTCGACTTCTTCGGCCGGCTGTTCGGACAATCGGCGTCCGAGCGCAGGGAACGTATCACCGAGCTTTTGACGTCGACCTCGCTCGATCCCTTCGAGAACCGCCCGGCGGGCAAGCTTTCCGGTGGCATGAAGCAGAAGCTGAGCCTCTGCTGCGCGCTCATCAACGATCCGGACCTGCTCATTCTCGACGAACCGACCACCGGCGTCGATCCTCTCTCGCGAGGCCAGTTCTGGGACCTGATCAATACGATCCGGGCTCGGCGCACGAACATGAGCGTGATGGTCTCGACCGCTTATATGGACGAAGCCCAGCTGTTCGACTGGCTGATGGCGATGGACGACGGAAAGATCATCGCACAGGGCCTGTTGAAGGAGGTTCTGGAGAAGGCGGGCAAGCCCAATCTCGAGGAAGCGTTCATTGCACTTCTGCCTGAAGCCAAGAAAGCGAATCATAAAGCGGTGGTTTTGCGCCCGCTCGAGACGTCGGCGGACGCAGTCCCGGCGATCGAAGCCGAGGGCTTGACACGCCGGTTCGGCGACTTCATCGCCGTCAACAACGTCAGCTTTCGAATCGCGCGCGGCGAAATCTTCGGCTTTCTCGGTTCGAACGGCTGCGGCAAGTCGACGACCATGAAAATGCTGACCGGGCTCCTGCCCGCGACTTCGGGCTGGGCCAAATTGTATGGCAGCCCAATGGGGTCGGACGACATGGAGATGCGCCGCAACGTCGGCTACATGTCGCAGGCGTTCTCGCTTTACGGCGAACTCACCGTCCGCCAGAATCTCGACCTGCATGCGCAACTCTACCACTTGCCGCCGGCGGAGATTCCGGAGCGCATCAAGCAACTTTTGCAGCGGTACGATCTCGAAGCCTTCGCCAACGCTCGGCCGGACAGCCTGCCACTCGGCATCAAGCAGCGATTGCAGCTCGCCGTGGCGGTGCTGCACGAACCCGCGATCCTCATTCTCGACGAGCCGACCTCCGGCGTCGACCCTGTCGCGCGCGACGCGTTTTGGCGCACCTTGATCGATCTTTCGCGCGACGACGGCGTAACGATCTTCCTCTCGACCCATTTCTCGAACGAAGCGGAGCGCTGCGACCGCATCTCGATGATGCATTCGGGCAAGGTGCTCGCGGTCGGACCGCCGCTGGACTTGGTGCGCGAGCGCGGCGGCGGCTCGATGGAGGAAACGTTCATCGGCTATCTCGCGGAAGCGGCTGGAATCAAGCGGACCGCGAGGGTGGAATCGCCGAAGCCGAGCGATGTGACGCCGGAGAGCGAGGCGCCTGTCGCGCGGACTCGGAGTTTCGATCTGGCGCGCCTCTGGGCCTACGCGCGACGTGAGACGGTCGAACTGCTGCGCGATCCGATCCGGATCGTCTTCGCTCTGCTGGGTCCGATCATTCTGATGGCCGCCTTCGGCTATGGCATTTCGTTCGACATCGAGAACTTGCAATTTGCGGCGTTCGATCAGGACAATACGCCGGAAAGCCAACAGTTGCTCGACGGTTTCAGGGGTTCGCGATATTTCTCGGTGCAGCCTCCGATCACCTCCGCCACTGATGCAGAAACCCGCATGAGGGGCGGTGGCACACAGGTCGTGGTCGAAATTCCGAGCGGCTTCGGGCGCGATCTGAGGACGGGACGGAAACCGGAGGTCGACGCGGCGATCGACGGCGCGATGACCTTCCGCGGCGAGACCGCCAAGAATTACACCACCAGCGTCTTCCGGCAGGAGGGAGAGCGCTTCGCCACGAAACGCCCGGCTTCGCCGAACGCATGGAGTGACGACAATATCGAGACGCGCTTTCGCTACAACCAGTCGTTCCTGAGCGTCAACGCGATGGTGCCAGGCGTCTTCATGCTCTTGCTCTGTCTGATCCCCGCGATCATGTCGGCGATCTCGGTCGTGCGCGAAAAGGAGACGGGCTCGATCGCCAACTTCCGCTCGACGCCGATCACAAAATTCGAATTCCTGTTCGGCAAGCAACTTCCTTATATCGCCATCGCCATGGTGAATTTCGTCTTCCTGTTCCTGATGGCGATTTTTCTCTTCCACGTGCCGATCAAGGGCCCGTTCCTCGTCCTGCTGCTCGGAACTTTCGTCTACGTCATCGCGACGACGGGCTTCGGCGAGCTGATTTCGTCATTCGTGAGTACGCAGGTCGCCGCTGTTTTCGCCACCGCGATTCTGTCGATTGTCCCGGCCGTGAATTTTTCCGGAATTTTCGCGCCTGTGTCTTCGCTGTCCGGCGGGGCGCGCGTCGTGGGGCTCTCCTTTCCGTCGGCCTGGTATCAGCCGCTCACGGTCGGCGTGTTCACGAAAGCGCTCGGATTCGCCGACTTGTGGCGCAACCTGCTCGCGATCTCCGGGCTCGCGCTGATCTACCTCGTTCTCTCGATATTGCTGCTTCGAAAGCAGGAAGCGTGAAATGTCCACATCCGGCTCGCAAACGGCGTCGCCCCTGAAGAAGCCGATGAAGGTCACGCTCGGCACCCACATCTTCAACGTATTTCGTCTTGTTATGAAGGAACTGAGGAGCATCCGGGCCGATCCGACGATGCTGATCCTGGTCGCCTACGCCTTCAGCTTTTCCGTCAACACCGTGGCGAGCGGAGCGGTGACCGAGGCGACCAACCTCTCGATCGGGATCGTGGACGAGGACGGTTCGCAGCTTTCCCGGCAGATAGCGGAAGCGTTCGTTCCACCGACGTTCCAGCCGGCGGTGCAGATCCGGGCGACCGAGATCGACCCGGAAATGGACCAGGGAAGACTCATTTTGGTGGTCGAAATTCCCCCCAACTTCGAGGCCGACGTCCGCGCGCAGCGAAAGACATACGTCCAGGTGAACGTGGACGCGACGGCGATCGCCCAGGCAGGCAATGGCGCCAGCTACACCAAGAATGTCATCGCCAACGAAGTCCAGAAATTCATCTCGGGGCAAGAGGGCGGAAAAGGCTCGCCGATCGATTTCGTCATTCGCACGAGGTTCAATCCGAACCTCAAGACGGCCTGGTTTTCCGCGATGACGCAGGTCATCAATCAGATCACGATGTTGACCGTGATCCTGACCGGCGCCGCGCTGATCCGAGAGCGCGAGCAGGGCACGGTCGAGCACCTGCTCGTCATGCCCGTCGTGCCGGCCGAGATCATGCTCGCCAAGATTTTCGCCAACGGATTGGTGATCCTTGTTGCCGCGAT
>DASXIH010000178.1:0-3723 GCA_036498125.1 Thermoanaerobaculia bacterium | reverse complement strand
TGGGCAACATCGAGGAGCTGGCGAGCTCCGTTCGCGAGAAGGGCGTGCTCGAGCCGATCCTGGTCCGCCAGGTCGCCCCGAACAAGTACCAGATCATCTCCGGCGAGCGCCGCTACCGAGCGGCCAGCATGGCCGGACTCGATGAGATCCCGGCGATCGAGCTCGACGTCGACGACAAGGAACAGCTGGAAATCGCGCTGATCGAAAACATCCAGCGCAAGGACTTGACGCCGTTCGAAGAGGCGGAAGGATTCCTCGTCCTGCAGCAGAAGTTCAACTACACGCACGAGAAGATCTCGCAGGTGATCGGAAAGTCGCGCACGACGGTCACTGAGACGCTGCTGATCAACGAAATCCCCGACCGCATCCGGCTGATGTGCCGGCAGGCGGGAATCGCGAACAAGTCGCTGCTCGTGCAGGTGGCGCGCGCCGGCGATGAGGCGGCGATGGAGGAGGTCGTCCGCGCGTATGCATCGGGCGAGCTCGATCGCGACTCGCTGCGGAAGCAGACCGCGGCGAAACCGGAGGCGAAGAAAGCCGGACGCCCGAAGAACTTCGTCTTCGCGTTCAAGGACAAGTCGCTGCCGTTCTCGCTCAACCTCGCGTTCAAGAAGCCGAACGTGGAGAAGGGCGAAGTGATCGACGCGTTGCGCGAGCTCCTGCGCCGGCTCGAAGGCGACGCGTGACGCACCGCCGTGCGCGAGCGTGCTGAAGTCGTCGTCGCCGGCATCTTGGCGGTCATTGCCGCCGCGCTTCACTTCATTTTCTTCCGGTCGGCGGGCGCCTTTTGGCGTGACGAGGCGATCAGCATCCGCGTCGCGACGTCTCCGTCGCTCTCCGCGATGCTGCACAGGTTTTACTTCGATGCGGCGCTCCTGCTCTCCAGCTCCGTTCTGCGGCTCTGGATCGATCTCACCGGGCTTTCACAGCCCGCGATCCGGATGTTTGGCCTCATCGCCGGCCTGCTCGCGCTGATCGCGGCGGCGGTCGCCATCCGGCTTCTCGGCGGGCGGATTCCGGTGATCGCGTTCGCGATTCTCGGGATGAACGGCGACATCATCCGCTACGGCGACTCGATCCGGAGTTACGGCGTCGGGATGGTCACCTGCCTGCTGGCGTTCGGAACGATCGGATACGCATCGCGGACGCGGAGCACTCGCGGATGGCTCTACGCCGGCCTTGCGGCGGCTGTATCGGTTCAGGCGACCTACCAGAACTCGATTCTGGTCTTTGCTTGCTGCATCGCGGCGGCGTGCGTGCAGCCGCGCCGTGAGATCTGGAAGCCGTTGGCGGCGGGCGCATGCAGCGCTGTCACGCTGCTGCCGTACGCGGGGATGATGTCGACGCGGCTCAACGACATGTTCCGATCGGCCGACGTGACGTTGCGATCCTATGCGTCTGCGTTCGCCGGCACGCTCGGAATCGTCAGCCTCGTCGTCTTCTGCGCGGCGCTTCTGTGGGCGAGACGACTCGACTATGCGACCCTCGCGGCCGTCCTCTTCGTGGCGGTCCACTTCGTCTATATCCGGTGGGTCGGCTACACGCCGCAGCCGTGGTACTTCGTACTTCCGATCGCGGTGATCGCCGTTGCCGCGGATGTCAGCCTCGGGATACCCGCGCTCGCACGTGCAGCGGTCGCCGTGTTGGTCGCGGTGCTGGCGATTCCGTCAGTCACCGCGGATATCACGCAGCGCCAGACCAACATCGACGACGCCGCGTCCGTGCTGAACCGGGACGCGCGAACGGGCGATTTCATCGTCGTCTATCCGTGGTACGTCGATACGAGCTTCAGCATGTATTACCGCGGTACCGCGGGGTGGCAGTCGCTTCCGCCCATCGCCGATCACTCGGTCCAGCGTCTCGATCTGGCGGCGCGCGCGGCGTTGACGCCCGGTGTCGAGGCGCCCGTCGCCGAGCGAGCGGCGGCGGCGCTGCGCACGGGACATCGCGTCTGGCTCGTCGGTTTCCCGCTATTCAAAGAACGCCCGCGCGATCGCGCGCGGCCCACCATTCCCGAAGCTGCCGACATGCGCTGGAGTGCCGCTCTGGCGGATGTCCTACGCCACTCCCACGCTCACACGCCGGTCGTCATCGGCTCGAACGACGTGATCGTCTACGAGCGGGTGAACGTCGTACGATTCGAGTGAGCAATGCGTCTTCTCTTGCTGATCGCAGTCATTCCCGGTGCGATTTACGGCGCAACCTTCAATATCCCGCCGAAACCATTTCTGATCGATGAAGTGGTTCCAATCGTCGTTTCGGGTCTTCCGCCGGGGAAAGAAGTGACTCTTCAGCTCAGGGGGCCAGACTCCGAATCGAGCCTCGTATCTCGCGCGGACGCGAACGGCGTGATCGACCTGACGAAGAACGACGATCCGATGGAGCTCTTCTGGTCGGCGAGGCATGCCTCACACCGCGAGCCCGAGGGGCGATGGGATCTCGCCGTGTTGTCGGACGGGAAACCGGTCGCTGCGACGACAGTCGTGCGCCGGGCGGTTGCCGCGGACGTCAAGATCTCGCCGGTCCACGAACGCGGTCTCGCCGGCGAGTTGTATGTGCCACCGGGCGAAGGAAAGCATCCGGCGGTGATCGTTGTGACCGGATCGGGCGGCGGGATGCCTCCCGCATCCGAACCGGCGGGCGGTCTGGCTTCGCGCGGTTACGTCGTTCTCGCGCTCGCGTACTTTGGCGTGCGCGGACTTCCGTCGGAGCTCTCGTACATTCCTCTCGAGTACTTCGCGACCGCCATGGATTGGCTTTCATCGCAGACTTCAGTCGATCCGGAGCGCATCGGAATTGTCGGAGCGTCTCGCGGAGCGGAGCTCGCGCTGCTCCTCGGCTCGATCATGCCTCGCATTCACGCCGTGGTCGCCTACATGCCGAGCTCCGTCGTCGTCAGCGGCTGCTGCAGCGGGCGAGGCGAGCCGGCGTGGACGATCGGCGGAAAGCCGGTCGCCTACGTGCCGCCGCGCCTGCAAGGCGACTTCGCGCTCCGCACCCGTGCCGCAATTCGCGTGGAGCAGATCCGCGGCGGTGTGCTGCTGATCTCGGGGACGGAAGACGAGGTCTGGCCGTCCGACAGGATGTCCGCCGAGATCATGGATCGCCTCCAGCGCAGTCATTTCGCCTATCCGTTCAAGCATCTCTCGTACGAGCACGCCGGCCACGGCATCGGCCGGCCGTACACGTCGACGGCGGACGTCAATTCCGTTCGACATCCACTCACCGGCCGCCTGATGCGGCTCGGCGGGACTCCCGCCGGAACCGCCCACGCGCGCAGCGACTCGTGGCCGCAGGTACTCGCCTTTCTCGACGAGAATCTCCGTTCTCATTTGGTGAGCAGCGCCGCCACGTTCTCGTGCTTCGCCTTCTTCGCGACGTCGAGCGGCGTCGAGCCGTCATCCGCGCGCGAGGTGATCTCCGCTCCGTAGGAGATCAGCAGCTTCACCAGGTCTTCACGGCCGCTCTGTGCGGCTTCATGCATCGGCGTGAATCCCTCGGCCTGACGCACCAACGCGTCCGCGCCGTGGTCGAGCAGCAGTTTGGCCGTCGCATATTGTCCCGAGAGCAGCGCCGTCTGGAGCGGCGTATTGCGGAACTTCGATTTCGCGCGGACGTTCACGTCGGCGCCGCGATCGATCAACAGCTGAGTCGTCGCGGTGTTCCCCGCGAACGCCGCGAGGTGCAGCAGGGTCCATCCGAACGAGCTCTGTTCCGCGACCC
>DASXIH010000177.1:0-3217 GCA_036498125.1 Thermoanaerobaculia bacterium | reverse complement strand
GCCCCACGAAGTGGGGAGAAGGTGGCCGAAGGCCGGATGAGGGGCAGTGGAAGCGCGCTAGAGCGCCGCTTCGACCGCTTCAATGGTCGGATCGATCTCTTTGATTTGATCCGATGAGACGTTTTTCATTGCGGCGTCGGTGTCTTTCAGGACGTGGCCGGTGAGGACGCAGACGATCCGGCCGGTTAGTCCGAGCTTGCGGACGCCGGCGAGGGTGGTGGCGGAGGCCGGCTCGCAGCCGATGCCCATGCGGTCGATGTCGCGTTTCGCCGCCATCAGCTCGTCGTCGGTTACCTCGGCGACGATGCCCTCGGTGGCGCGGATCGCGGCGACGGCTTTGTCGTAGCTGACCGGATCGCCGATGCGGATGGCGCTGGCGATCGTCTCGGCGGTGACGCGGTGCCGCGTCGCGAAGTGCTCGCCGAAGCTGCGGAAGAAGGGATTCGCGCCGCTCGCCTGGATTGCGGCAAGGCGTGGCATCCGATCGACCCAGCCGGCGCGGTGCGCCTCGACGAGCGCCTTGCCGAACGCGCTGGTGTTGCCGAGGTTCCCGGCGGGGACGACGATCCAGTCGGGGGCGTTCCATTCGAGGTCCTGCAGAAGCTCCCAGACGATCGTCTTCTGCCCTTCGATCCGGAACGGGTTGATCGAGTTGACGAGGTAGATGCCGAGACGGTCGCACGCTTCGCGGACGAGCCGCATGGCGGCGTCGAAGTCGCCGCGGACCTGCAGACAGGTGGCGCCGTAGGCGAGCGTCTGCGCGAGCTTCCCGGCGGAGATCTTCCCGCTCGGCACGAACACGATCGCGCGGAGGCCGGCTTGCGCGGCGTAGGCGGCGAGCGAGGCGCTGGTGTTGCCGGTCGACGCGCAGGCGATGGCGCGCGCGCCGAGACGTTTCGCCTGCGTCACGGCGACGGTCATCCCGCGGTCTTTGAACGAGGCGGTCGGGTTCTCGCCTTCGTGTTTGAAGTAGATGCCGTGGCGTTCGTAAAGGCGGGTCGAGCCTTCGGGATGGGTGACGATGTCCTGCTCGGGAACGTTCAGGACGGCTTCGCGGAAGCGCCAGACGCCGCTCTTGTCGATGTTTTTCCGGCTGGAGAGCCGAGAGTCAAAAGCCGCCGGCAGGATTGCCGGCGCCACACGCTCGACGGAGAGCAGGCCGGCGCAGTCGCAGGTGTAGCGGATCTCGTCGATCGCGTACCGCTTCCCGCACGTGACGCACTGCAGCCACTCGTTCAAACGGCGCGCACTCCTTCGTTGGCGATCGGACCGGCGTAGGCGGTCGACCGTAATTCAGCGAATGCATTCTGCATCGCGGCGCAGGCGGCGCGCGCGATCGGCTCGTCTTCGCAGACGGCGAACATGGTCGGGCCGGAGCCGCTGATGCCGCACGCGAACGCGCCGGCGAGGACGGCAGCCTGCTTGACCTCGCGGCAGTGCGGGATGAGGTTGGCCCGCAGCGGCTCGGCGTAGCGGTCGTCGAGCGAACGCGCCAGCAGCTCGCCGTCGCCGGCGGCGAAGGCGTGCGCGAGCGCGACGGTGTTGGCCATCTGCTGCACCCACATGCTCTGCGGCCATGTTTCCGGCAGGATCGCCCGGGCGGCTTTCGTCTCGATGCGGACGTCGGGTGTGACGAGGGCGACCCACCAGGGCGCGGCCACTCTCACGCTGACGGCGTCGATCGGGTCGACGGAGCGGGAGATCGTGAGGCCGCCGAGGACGCTCGCCGCGATGTTGTCGAGGTGGCGTCCGGCGACGAGGGATTCGGCTTCGAGGGCGGCGGTGATGAGTGAGAGGACAGAAGGCAGAGGGCAGAGGGCAGAAAGTGCCGCGGCGTAGGCGCCGGCGACGGCGCTCGCGGCGCTGCCGCCCATGCCGCCGGCGAGGGCGAGGCCCTTTTCGATCGAGACGATGACGTTGTCTTCGCGGCCGTTGGCGCGGAGCCAGGCGATGGCGCCGATGGCGGCGGAGTTGCGGGCAGGGTCTCGGGGAAGCAGATCGGCGTCGCGGCCGGTGATCGAGGTGATGCGTGATCCGTGCTGAGTGAGTTCGACGGTCACGCGGTCGCCGATGCCCTCTACGGCGAGGCCGAGGACGTCGAAGCCGGGGCCGACGTTGCCGACGGAGCCGGGGGCGAACGCTGTAGCGCTCATCGCCTGCGCTGTTCCCGCGTCGTGATTGCAACGATGTCGTTGAGAACGCCCGCAGCGGTCACGGCGGCGCCGGCGCCCGGGCCGGTGACGACGAGCGGATTGGTGGCGTAGCGTTTCGAGTAGATCGCGACCTGGTTGTCGGTGCCGCGGAGCCGCGCCATCGGCGACGACTGCGGCACCGACTCGAGGCCGACGCGGATGCCTTTGCGGTCGATGCGTGCGGTGTAGCGGAGGATCTCTCCCTTGGCGATGCGCCGTGCGAGGACGTCGTCGGCGTCGGGGGCGAGGAGCGCGTCGTCGAGATCGATGTCGTCGAATTCGACGCTGCGGCCGAGGGCTCGCGCGAGGATGAGCGCCTTGCGCGCGACGTCTCTACCCGACAGATCTTCGCGCGGATCGGGCTCGGTGTACCCGAGGCGCTGCGCTTCATCCACAGCTTCGGAGAAGCGGCGGCCGTCTTCGATGGCGGTCATGAGATAGCCGAGCGTGCCTGAAAAGCAGCCGACGATCGTCTCGACGCGGTCGCCCGCCTCGCGGAGCTTCGCGAGCGTGTCGAGGACCGGGAGGCCGGCGCCGGCGGTCGCCTCGTAGCGGAGCTCGAGGCCGTTCTCGGCTGCGAGCGCCATCATCCGGTCGAACTGTTTCTGTGGGACGGCGAGCGGCTTCTTGTTCGCGAGGACGACGTGGAAGCCGCGGCCGAGCGCCTCTTCGATCAGCTCGGCCGTGTCGTCCGAGGTGAGATCGACCAGGATCGGCTTGCGCGATGGGAGGAGCCACAGCTCCTTGCGCAGCATCTCGCGCAGCCCTGCGATGTCGACCGGCGCGCGATCGAAGAGGCGCGCGCCGGAAGCCTTCTGTCGTGCGAGCTTGCCGAGAACGCTCGCGGAGAACCCCTTCTCGTTGACCTTCACACCGCTGCGATCGGCGACCGCGATCACTTTGATGTCCGCGCCGAGGGCGGAGCGAAGGTGCTTCTCCTGCGCGGTGAGCTGGCGCGCGAGCTCGCGGCCGATCTGGCCGAAGCCGAGCAGCGTCAGCTTCGACTCGCGTGCGCTGACATCCGC
>DASXIH010000176.1:0-5416 GCA_036498125.1 Thermoanaerobaculia bacterium | reverse complement strand
GCCGGTGAATGCGCCCTTCTCGTGACCGAACAGCTCTGACTCCGCCAGCGTCTCCGGGAGCGCGGCGCAGTTGAAGTTGATGAACGGACCGTTCCGGCGCGGCCCCATGTTGTGGATGATCCGCGCGATCAGCCCCTTGCCCGTTCCTGACTCGCCGCGCAGGAGGACGGTCGAGTTGCTGCTGGACGCTTTCCGCACTGCGAACTGGATCTTCGCGACGGCCTCGGAGTGTCCGACGATCGAGTCGAGGTGTTTTTCGACGAGTACTTCGCGGCGGAGCGACTCGTTCTCCAGCGAGAGCCGTGTCCGCGCTTCTTCGAGCTCCTCGTAGAGGCGCGCGTTCTCGATCGCGATTGCCGCCTGATCGGCGAATGCCTCGAGGAAGCTCGCGTCCTTCTGCGAGAAGAGGTGCCGCGCCTGGCGGTGATCGACGTAAATTGCGCCGGCGATCCGCTCCTTGCTGATCAGCGGGACGCAGAGGATCGAGAGGATGTTCTCCGCGATCACCGACTCCGACTCGATGAACCGTTCGTCGGCGCGCGCATCGGCCGACATGATCACCTGCCCGGTCTGGATCACTTCCTTCACGATCGACTGCGGCGAGCGCTTCGAGCCGCCGTCCGCTTCGTTGATGTTGCGGACGACGCGGGTGCGGAGCGCGCTGGTGATCGGATCGAGCAACAGGATCATCCCGCGCTCGGCGCGGAGGCGGCGGATCGCGAGGTCGAGCACGCGGTTCAGGACGTCGTTGAGGTTGAGCGACGAGTTGATGATCTTGACGACTTCATACAGCCCGACGACGTTCTGGTCAGGGGTCTTGCCGGCCGGTTTGATGCGCAGGAGCGCGCCGCGGGCGCGTTCGAGGTCGTGCGTCGCGTTGAGCCGCTCGAAGATGCGGATCGCGTTGCGGATCGTCTGCGACGCTTCTTCCGGCTCCTCGCGCATGACGCCGAGGTCGAAGAGGAGCCGCGCCATCTCGTAGGGTGTGTCGCACTCCTCGAACCCGAGGCGCGCCGATTCGAGACGCTGCATCGCCGCCTCGCGCTGCCCCTGGAAGAAGAAGATCTTTCCCCAGATCCAGTCGTTCTTCGCCAGCGTGAAATGATCGTTCAGCGACTTGGCGACCTTGGCGCTCTTCTCCGCGAAGTCGAGTGCGCGCTCGAGATTGCTCTGACTCAGAGCCAGACTGGCGGCCGCGGTGTAGGCGCGCCCGAGGCCTTGCTTGGTGTTGTTGTGC
The DNA here is from genome assembly GCA_036498125.1 of Thermoanaerobaculia bacterium. Classification (GTDB taxonomy): domain Bacteria; phylum Acidobacteriota; class Thermoanaerobaculia; order Gp7-AA8; family Gp7-AA8; genus DASXHZ01. The sequence goes on along the minus strand of DASXIH010000176.1, from coordinate 4,179 downwards.
TCGAAGATCGCGATCGCCCGCTGCAGGAAGCTCTCCGCCTCTTCGAAGTTATCTCGCTCGTCCTCGATCGCCGCGCGCGCATAGCACGCCTCGGCGATCAGGTCTTCGTCGCGCGTCCGTTCCGCCGCCCAGAGCGCCTTCTGCGCGTATTCGAGCGCCTTCGCGATGTCGCCGCGCTTCTTCGTGAAACGCGCCAGAGGCACGTACACCGAGGAGCGCGAGGAGCGCGCTTCGTCGAATCCTTCAAGCGTGACGCAACGCATGTAGCACTTCGCCGCGTCGTCCCACTTGCCGATCATCTCGAGCGCCTCGCCGAGGTTCTCCAGCGCGAGGGCCTCGTGCTCCAGCGCGCCAATCTTCTGGTCGATGCGCAGGCTCTTCTCGAAGAACTCCGCGGCGTTCTGGAACTTGCCGCGGCCGAACTCGATGATCCCGACATTGTTGTAGCAGGTGACGAGATTCCAGAGGTCGCCCTCGGCCTCGGAGAGCTGCATGTTCTTGTGGTAGTACTCGAGCGCCGTCTCCCAGTCGCCGAGCTTCCAGAGCGTGTTGCCGAGGTTCGTGAGCGCCTTGTTCTTGAGCTGATCGGAGCCGACCAGGTCGCCGATGCAGTAGGCGTCGAGAAAGATCTGCTTCGCGCGCTGCCAGTTGCCGAGGGAGTACTCGATGATCCCCTGCATATTGCGGATGTAACCGGCGACGACGTTGGCCGGCTCGTCCTCGAGCATCACCCGCGCCTTTTCCGCCATCTCGCTCGCGAGATCCATGTTGTCTTTCTCGCGATAGATGCCGGCGATGCGGTTCATCATCTCGGCGACTTCGCACTTCTGCTCCAGCTGCTCGTAGATGGAGAGCGCGTTGTCGTAGTACGACATCGCGGAGTCGTGCTCGCCGCGGTTGTTGAGCACCTTCCCGATCTTCTTCATGACGCGCGCGACGTCCATGCTCGGGAGAGCGCTCGGCCCCGAGCCGTTGTTCCGCACCTGGAACGACTTCAGGAGGAACTGCAGCGTCTGCATCGCCTCGCGGGAGTCGTTGTTGCGGTAGTACGCGTCGGCGAGCTTCTCGCGGACGTCGCCTTTCTGCGACTCGTCCGCGCCGGAGAGGTCGAGCAGCTCGATCGCCGTGCGGTAGAACTCCGTCGCCTCGGCGTGCGCTAACGAGCGCGTCGCGATGTCGCCCGCCTCGACGGCGTACCGGATCCCCTTCTCCGTCTCGTTGGCGCGCGCGAAGTGGTACGCGATCTGGCCGACGAGTTGCGACGATCCCGCTTCGAGCATCGGCTCCAGCGAGTTGCCGACCCGCAGGTGCAGCTCGCTCCGGCGCTGGTCGGTCATCCCGTTGTAGATCGAGTCGCGCAGGTGCATCTGCGGGAACGTGATCACCGATCCGCTGGTCGACTCGTCGAGCAGTCCGTTCGAGACGAGATCGCGCAGCAGTTCGTAAGTCCGCTCCGGCGAGAAGTCCGAAACCTTCGTCAGAAGGTCGACGCTCGATACCTCGCCGAGGACGGCGGCGGCTTCCAGAAGCGAGCAGCCGTCGTCGTGCAGCGCGTCGGCTTTCTCCATCAGGATCGCGGCGGCGCCGCCGGGGATGCGCAGCGCGCGCACGCGCTCCATGTCGACGTTCCAGCCCGTGGGCTGCCATTCGAGGTAGGCGTGCGCGATGAGGTAGTCGAAGATGCGGCGGATGTTCAGCGGCGAGCCGGACGACTCCCAGAACATCCAGCGGACGAACTCGTCGCCGGGCGATTCGCCGAGAAGAGACTCGACGTGCTCGTGGACGAGCGCTTCGGTGAGCGACTCGATCCGAATGATCGGAAAGCCGGTCTCCTTCGCGCGCTGCTCCCAGAACGTGTTCGTGTCGGCGGTACCGTTGTTGTTCTCCTGCAGCGTGAGCGTGCCGATGACGATGAGCTGGTTCTGCTTCGCCTCGCTGACGAGGAACGCGAAGAGGTCGGTGGTCGACGGATCGGCCCACTGCAGATCTTCGATGAGGATGATGAGCGGCGTTCCGCTCGTGTCGCTGCCGGCACTGAGGAATCCGTAGATGTCCTGCATCGACTGCACGATGTGGTTGTAGAGGCGGTACTTGTCGCCTTCGTGCGGATTGCCGCCGCCGCCCGGACGGAGGATGCGCCGGATCTCTTCGCCGGCGTCGGCGTCGGGATTCACGGCGCTGACGAGCTGGCGGAAGATGTCGAAGAACGGCGCGTAGATCGTCTTGCGGTTGACTGGGCAGCGTCCGCTGAAGACGCGCGCGCCATCGAGTTGCGCGCGGAGGATCACGTCGCGAACGACACGGCTCTTCCCAACCCCTTCCGCGCCGGCGACGATGACGCCGCCCCCGCTCCCGTCGCGCGCCTGCGCGATGAGAGACATCAGCTGGTTCACTTCCGTGGCGCGTCCGATGAGCGGCGCCGCGTAGAGCTCACCGCGGCCGAGGAGCAGTTCGCCGGTAGGAACACTGTGTCCCGACGCCTCGGCGAGCGCGAAAAGCAGCGCGGCGGCCGACGCGTAGCGGTGCCGCGGGTCCTTCTCGAGGAGCTTGAGAATGATCTGCTCCAGCTCCGGCGGCACCTGTGGGTTGATCGACGACGGCGGCCGGATCTCTTCGTTCAGATGCATCCGGATGACGTCGATCGGCGCCTTGCCGTAACCCGGCAACGCGCCGGTGACCGTCTCGTAGAGCGTCATGCCGAGGGCGTATAGGTCGGCGCGTGAGTCGACGCGGTCTTGTTTCAGCACCTCGGGGGCCATGTACTGCAGCGTCCCGCGGATCTGGCGGTCCAGGACCTGACGCGACGCGATCGCGAGGCCGAAGTCCATCAGCTTCGCGCAGCCGCTCTCGTCGACGAGGATGTTGGACGGCTTCAGGTCGAGGTGGACGATCCCACGGCGGTGGATGTAGTGGAGCGCCGACGCGATCTGCAACACCACGTCATAGAGGCCGTTCCAGTTCTTCCCGTCGAAAAACTCCGAGATCCGCCGGCCGTGGATGTACTCCATGGTGAAGTACGGGTAGCGGTCTTCAACCAGACCGTAGTCGAAGACCTTGACGATGTTCGGATGGTTGAGCTCCGCGAGGGTCGCGAACTCCGCCTCGAACCGTAAACGTTGCTGCGGCTCCGACAGCTCGTGCCGCAATACCTTGACGGCCTCGTCACGGTCGTCCGATGCATCGAACACGCGGTAGACGAGTGTCCCGGGCGACTCTTTCAGGACGGTGCGAAGCTGAAAGCGCGGAGGGAGCGGTACCGCAAGGCGAAGCGGCTCGGTCGTCATTTGTGGTTTTGTAACAGGCTCAGAATATAACCCATATGCGCCGCAGCGGGTCAAAAGTCGACCGTCGTGTAGAATGCACGGCGCTCCATGCCGGAGGTTCCCCAGGCGTTCGATCGGTTCGAAACGGTTCGCATCCTCGGGAAAGGGGGAATGGGGACTGTTTACCTCGCCCGCGACAAGACGCTGGGACGTCAAGTCGCCTTAAAGGTACTGAACGCCGAGGACATGGCCTCAGGCGAGCGCCGCAGCCGGTTTTTGCGCGAAGCGCGAGCGGCCGCCGCCATCCGGCACCCAAACGTCGCCACGATCTATGAGGTCGACGAGACGGCGGAGGGGCAGCCGTTCATCGTCATGGAGTACTGCGAGGGGGAAACGCTCGCGCAGCGGCTGCGCCGGCGGGCGCTCGACAGCGCCGGGTTCCTCACGATCGCCCGGCAGATCGCCGCGGGATTGGCCGCGGCGCACGCGAAGGGGCTCGTCCACCGCGACATCAAGGCCGCGAACATCATGATCGAGCCGACCGGGGCGGTGAAGATCCTCGACTTCGGCCTCGCCAAGTTCCTGCAGCAGGAAGAGATGTCGCAGAAGATGACCTTCGAGTCGACGAGCGGCCATTTCTTCGGAACGCTGCACTATCTATCGCCCGAGCAGGCGCGCGGAGGGCAGTCGGACGCGCGCAGCGATCTCTTCTCGGCCGGCGTAGTCCTCTATCAGATGGCGTCGGGCCACCTCCCCTTCAACGCCGACGCCCCGCTGATGGTCCTGGAGAAAGTCCGCGACTCCGAGCCGGAGCCGTTCACGGCGCTGGATCCTTCCTTCCCGCAGGCAGCGGCCCGGATCATCGGCAAGCTGCTGCAAAAGAATCCCGACGATCGTTACCAGAATGCCGCGGACC
>DASXIH010000175.1:0-3274 GCA_036498125.1 Thermoanaerobaculia bacterium | reverse complement strand
GCGCACGGGTTCCAGGTGAACACGCACGCGATCGGCGACGGCGCGGTGCACGAGACGATCAACGAGTACGAGGCGGCCGGGGTGACGCCGCAGGATCGTTTCCGCCTGGAGCATTTCCAGGTGGTGCCGCCCGAGGATTTCGCGCGGATCGCGCACGACGGGATCATCGCGTCGATGCAGCCGACGCACGCGACGAGCGACATGCCGTGGGCCGAGCGGCGCGTCGGACCGGAACGGATCAAGGGAGCGTACGCGTGGCGCACGGTGCTGAACAGCGGCGCGCGTCTGGCGCTCGGCTCTGACTTTCCGGTCGAAGACGTGAACCCGTTCTTCGGCATCTACTCGGCGGTGACGCGGCAGGACCAGCAGGGGAATCCGCCCGGCGGCTGGATGCCGGAGCAGAAGCTGACGTTGCCTGAAGCGATCCGCGGGTTCACGAGCGACGCGGCGTACGCGGCGTTCCAGGAAGGCTCGCGCGGCACGATCGAGGTCGGGAAGCTCGCGGATTTCACGATCGTCGACGGCGACTTCTACACGGCTCCCGCGAGCACGCTGTTCCAGACGAAGGTGCGGTACACGATCGTAAACGGAGAGGTCGTCTACCAGTCGCGCTGAGCGCGTTTGTCGAACCAGCGTTTGAGGGGGAGGGTTCGCGCGCGGGAGGCGCCTTCCAGGAAGTACTCGCGGGCGAGGGCGGTGTTGCCGGCGCGGCGGGCGAGCTCGCCGATGGTGGAGTAAAGGGGGATGTAGTCGCGGAGCTCGGGGGCGAGCGTCATGGCAACGGCGAGGCCGCACTCGGGACCTTCGACCATCGCGACCGCCACGGCGCGGTTCAGAGCGACGACGGGCGACGGAGCGATCTCGATCAGGTCGTCGTAGAGGGCGAGGATGCGCTCCCAGTTCGCCGGTTCGGTGAGATGCTCGACGGCGATCGCCGCCTCGACGTGAAAGCGCGTCAGCTCATCGCCCGATGCTGCGAGGCCGAAGTGCTGCAGGCCGCGGGCGATCGCCTCTTCGTCCCAACGCGTCCGGTCCTGCTCGTCGAGCAGCAGCATGTCGCCCGCCGCATCGACGCGCGTCGCGAGCCGCGCGCGCTGCAGGTGCATGAGCGCCGCGAGCGCATGCACCTTCGGCAGCGACGTCTCCTCATGTCCCGCCAGCTCCTCGGCGAGCCGGATCGCCTCGTCGACGAGGTCGCGGCGCACGAGGTCATCCCCCGCAGTCGCGGCGTATCCCTCGTTGAACATGAGGTAGACGACGTCGAGCAGCGAGTCGAGGCGCCGTGGCAGCTCGTCGCGCGACGGCAGCTCCAGCTCGACTTCGTTGTCGCGGAGGAAACGCTTCGCGCGGACGAGGCGCTGGGCGATCGCTTCCGGTTTCGCCAGCAGCGCCCGCGCGATCTCCTCGACGCCGAACGCGCAGACGCACTTGAGCGTCAGCGCGAGCCGCGACTCCGGCGGGAGCTGCGGGTCGCAACACATCAGCATCATCTGCAGGTCGTCGTCTTCGAGCTCGTGCGAGAAGCGGCCGCCCGTCTCCTCGCGTTCGCTGAAGGCCTCGACGATCTCGCGCTCCTTGGTGCGGAAGTTGGTGTCGCGCCGCAGTCGGTCGATCGCCTGGTTTCGCGCCACGCGGAACAGCCAGGCCGCGGGATCATTCGGGATGCCGCCGAACGGCCACTGCGCGAGCGCCTTCGCCATCGCCTCCTGCACGACGTCCTCGGCGAGATCGAGTCGATCGGCGCCGAGGACGCGGGTCAGGGTCGCGGTGATGCGGGCGGCGTTGCGCCGGAAGAGGTGATCGACCAGCGCGGGGACATCGCCGCTCACGGACGGCGCATGTCCTCGATTTCGCGGATCTCGATAGAGCCGAAGTCGAAGTGCGGGCAGTCGCGGGTAATCTCGATCGCTTCGTCGTAGCTGGCGGCCTCGATCGCGAAGTAGCCGCCGAGGATCTCCTTCGTCTCCGTGTAAGGGCCGTCCATTACGACCACCTTCGAGCTCTCCTTCCGGAGGACTTTGCCCTGGTGGTCGCGAAGCTTGTCGCTCGCGACGTATTTGCCGGTGGTCCGGAGCTTTTCGCTCCAAGCCTGATAGCGGCTGATGAGGTTCTGAATCTCTTCGGGGCTGAGGTTGTCGAGGCCGTGTCCGTCGCCGCGGAGGAGCAAGAGGTATTTCGCCATTGGTGTTTCTCCTTTCGTCAGTTTAGAGACGAACGGAGGGAAGCGATATCGACACAGCCACACGGGGGGCAGCTACGACTCGATATCGTCAGTAAGCCTTGGCTCGGGGAGGCCTCTCCGCGTTGAACTTGGTTGCAGTTTCCTTTTGCTTGTCGGAGCAATCAACCCCGAACTTGCTGTCAAAGCCACAATCGGGCGGAAGCGCCGTCTTCATCAAGTGCACATCCAGCCGACATTCGGTCCGATAAAGAACTAGCGGCATGACGATCGAGTCCATGTCTGGGATCGATTGGTCCCTGAAGATCCCGACGGTTTCCAGAAACTCCAAAGAGTTGAGAAATTCGGCCGAAAGCATCAACCGTGCGCGGCTCCGCCATTGAAGAGCCGTTGGAGGATCTTTCCAGAAGCTGGCGATACCGGAGATCGAGCTATTTCCTGCCGCACTAAGTTCGAACTTGGTGTTGCTGTCATGAAGCAGCTCCGGATGCGCGTGCGCCTCGGCTCGAGTTGCTGACATCGTCTTGGCCGAGTACGGAAGAAACATCGTGTATCGAAGAAAGTCCGATCCGCCGATCTCCCGAATCTCACGAGTTGCCGTTTGATGCTCGAAATCGTGCACGCTGGATATCAGGAACCTCTCACCTAGCGGATCTTGAAGCAAAACTCGTGTAGACAACAGCTTCTCCGACACCCTCTCGACGAGCGTGCACGTGAAATCGGCGAAGCCGTCCTGACTCTTGAGCTCAAAATGGGTGCGGCTTTCGCTCACCGCATCTTGCGCGACGGTTGGCTCTTGAGCGTTCATGTTGAAGAAGGAGATGAGGAGAAGTGCTGACAACACGAAGCGACTCATGATATCGGGGCAGGTGTCGATACCCAGTCAGCCGAACACTGTGTTTGGCACGCCTTGTAGTCCAGAGCCTGTGCGTCCCTACAGTTCTGACCGTCACATTTCTTGACGTTGTTGTTATATTGACATGTACAGTTTGCAACGCACGTCGGGTAATCAATCACTTTGATTGTCTTACAATCCTGGTCTGGCTGATCCTTCGGACACCAGAAACACCACCAGGGGTTGCTGGATGCAGAAGT
>DASXIH010000174.1:0-4580 GCA_036498125.1 Thermoanaerobaculia bacterium | reverse complement strand
ACTCGATTACCGATCGCTGCCTGCAATGCGACTTCGTACATCTGGCGAGGGATGAACTCTTTCATCTTCTCGACCAGCATCTTCCCGATCAACACGGACGACTACGAGAACCTCCGCGACGCCGTCGGGAAGCTGAAGCTCAACGACGCGTCATTCAGCTACGAGCCGGAGTCGTCGGTGGCGCTCGGCTTCGGCTTCCGCTGCGGCTTCCTCGGCCTGCTCCACATGGAGATCATCCAGGAGCGGCTGGAGCGCGAGTTCAACCTCGAGCTGCTGACCTCCGCGCCGGGCGTGCGGTACCGCGTCAACCTCAGCGACGGCGAGTCGATCTGGATCGACAACCCGCAGAAGATGCCCGATCCCTCCACCATCGCGAGCGTCGAGGAGCCGTTCTTCGAAGTGACGATCCTCACAACGGACGAATTTGTTGGCCCGATTTTGGCTCTGGCGATTGACCGGCGTGGCCAGCAGAAGAAGCTGGAATACGTCAGCAGCAACAGAGTCATGATCGTTTACGAAATGCCGTTGAATGAGGTGATCCTCGATTTCTTCGACAAGCTCAAGTCGATCTCGCGCGGATATGCCTCACTCGATTACCAGTTCATCGGATATCGCGCAAGCGATCTCGTAAAGATGGACATCCTCGTAAACGGAGAGCCGCTCGACGCCCTCAGTCTCATCGTCCACAAGGAGAAGGCGTTCGCACGCGGGAAGATGCTGGTCGAGAAGATGAAAGAGTTCATCCCTCGCCAGATGTACGAAGTCGCATTGCAGGCAGCGATCGGTAATCGAGTGATTGCCCGCGAAACCGTGAAAGCGCTCCGCAAAGACGTTCTCGCCAAGTGTTACGGCGGCGACATCTCGCGCAAGCGCAAGCTCCTCGAGAAGCAGAAAGAGGGGAAGAAGCGGATGAAGCGGGTAGGCAAAGTGGAGATTCCGCAGGAGGCGTTTCTGGCTGTGTTGAAGATTGACTGATCACTTCCGGCGTTCGTCGGAGGTGTCTCATGAAATCTTCATTGTTCGTTGTCGCGCTCACGTTGACCACGACGGCCGCCATGGCGGCTGCACGGATCGACATGAAAGATCCGCGGCGCGCGCTGGCGCGAGAGGACGACATCCGCATCGACGCCCAGCTCCTGCAGGACACGCTTCAGCAGAACGGCCCGATCACCGTCACGTATCAGGTCGAGAACCTCTCGAACTCGGCGATCGGCATCGCCGACCGCGTCTCCGACGTCGACTTCAACCCGGACGACGTCACGATCACGCTGACCATCGGCGCCGAGGCGCTGACCGCGAAGACGCTGCCCCACCTGGTCGTCATCGCGCCGGGTGAGAAGAAGACGTTCCGGGCGGGTGGCACCGTCCACGGCGTGCTGAGCTCCAGCGGACCGTTCGCCGTCGTGCCGCACACGGTGTTGATCCGGGTGAACGTGCTCCGCGACGTCGAGGCCTTCCGGCAGGCGATCGCCGCGCAGCAGCAGCCGAACGCGGTGGTCGCCGTGACGAACGACATGTTCGACCACTGGATCGACTCGAACGACTCGATCGAGCTGAACGAATTGCCGGTGCGCTGGTCGTCCGAGGCGTCGCGCGAGGGTGTTACAAGTGCGGATCAACCGGGTCCGTCGAGGTCCGACCACCGGACCGGCAGCGGCTGGTAAGGACTATCATCGGGGCGAGGCAGTACTTTGAGACGACTTGCCCCCCTTGCCCTGGTTCTTCTCTTCGCCGCGTGCGCGTCGACCCCCAAGGTCGACATGAAAGAGCCGCGGCGCCTCGTCGCGACGGAGAACGACGTCCGCTTCGACGTGCAGGTGAAGGGCGAGACCCTCGGCGCGTCGACCGACATCCCGATCGACTACGTGGTGACGAACAACCGCGACACGGCGATCGCGATCGCGGAGCTGATCGCCGACTCGGCCTACGATTCCGACACTCAGACGGTGACGGTCACCCTCGGCTCCGAAGTCCCCGGCCAGCAGTTTCTTCCGCGGCTCATCCTGATCAAGCCGGGCGAGCACAAAGGCTTCAGCACGGCGGCGCGGGTCAACGTCCCGATCACCGAGCTCGTCGAAGAGAACCCGTTCCACCGCTATCCGAACGGGCTACGCATCCGCCTCAACTTCCTCGGGGATGCGCAGCCGTTCATGAAGCTGGTCGGCATCAGCGAGCGGGTGGTTCACGATCCGGCGCTCGCGAACGAGCTCTTCCCGAAGTGGGTCGAGCAGAACGAGAGCGTCATCACGAGCGTGCTGCCAATGCATTGGATCGGAACGCCGGCAACGAACAGCGGCGACGTTCCGATCGGACCGGTGAGACGAAGGAAACCGTAAACGGCGGTTGCCAGGTTACGAGGTTGCGCGGTTACGAGGTGTTCGCAACCCCGTAACCGGCGGCTGGGCGGCGGAAAACCCCGCAACCCGTTTAAAAGCTGGCGATCGCTTCCGGCTCGTTCTCGTACACCTCGAAGACCGTGATGAGCTGCGTCACGTGGAGGAGCTCGTTGAGCTTGGCCGGGAGGTGGAGGAGCTTGAGCTTGCCGCCGCGGTTGGTGACCGTGGTGTAGGAGCCGACCAGCTCACCGATGCCCGAGGAGTCGATCGTCGTGACGCCGCTCATGTCGAGCAGGATCTTGTTCTTCCCCTCGTTGCAGGCGTTGCCGATGACTTCGCGGAGCTGCTGATCGCCCGCGCCGATGGTGATCTTTCCATCGAGCTTGATGATGTCGATTCCGTTCACGTTGCGAGAAGTGGCTTTCATGTTCGTTTTCTCTCCTTACGCTTTCGTGCTTGCGATGCCGCTCCCCTTCGCGAGGTTCTTCGTCATGACCAGCGATGTGCCGCCACTCGGATTGAACGAGTAGTGGACCGCGTCCATGAACGTTTTCATGTAGAAGATGCCGCGGCCGCTCGTTTTCATGAGGTTTTGTTTGTCGAGCGGGTCGCTCACCTTCGTGGGGTCGAACCCTGCTCCTTCGTCCGAGATGGTGATCTCGAGCTCGGAGCCGCGAAGATCGAACGTGGCGTTCACTTTTTTCGAGATATCGAGTTTGTTGCCGTGTTTGATGGCGTTCGCGACCGCTTCCCGTACCGCCATCCCGATCCAGTGCGAGCCATCCTCGTCCACCCCTGCGTTCTCGCAAAGATGTTCCGCGATCACCTGTACGAGCTCGATGTTTTCAAATCGGCTGCTGATGGTGATTTCGATCCGCTCGCCGTCGCCTTGCATGGACTGAATCGTCCGCGCATTCTAGGCGAGAGCAGGGGCGCAGACAAGAATGTCTGCGCTCCATGGCTTCGGGTGGAGCGCAGACATTCCTGTCTGCGCCCCGGAATGCCCTTTCCGACCCTCCCGTTGCTCCCCGCATGTCCAAGCGCCTGTTCGGCGTCATTGCCCTGCTTTTCCTCGCTTCGAGCGCCGGGGCGGCCTCGCTCGACCAGAGCATCAAAGACGTCGAAAAGATCCGCGGGCTGAAGTTCCTGGGTCCCGTGAAGACGGTCTCCATCGAGCGCGACAAGCTGCCGGCCTACCTCCGGGCGCAGTTCGAGAAGTCGCTCCCGTACTCGTTCGACGACTACATGCTCCTCCTCGAGTCGCTCCGCCTCGTCGAGCCGGACACGAAGAACCCCGAACAGAGCCTGATCGACCTGATGCAGCAGCAGGTCCTGGCGTTCTATGACCCGCTGACGCACGTCTACTACGCGATCGACAAACTCCCGAGCGGCGTCCCGGCGGTCCCGTCGGGGCTGGCGCTGGAAGACTCCGTCGCCGTGCACGAGCTGACGCACGCGCTGCAGGACCAGCGTTTCGGGATCGGCAAGGAAGACGTGGCGACGCGCCACGACACCGATGCGAATCTCGCGCTGCACGCCCTCATCGAGGGGGAAGCATCGCTGGTGATGATGGTGAAGATGCTCGAGCCGATGGGCGCCACGGTCGACAGCATCGTCGAGAACGACACGATGGTCGACGCGCTCGCGAAGGCGTCGGCGACCATGACCGCGAACGAAACGACGCCGCGGTACTTCGTCGAGTCGCTCGTGGTGCCGTACACGGCGGGCCTGAAGTTCGTGATCGCCGCGTACCGCCGCGGCGGATGGGCGGCCGTCTCCCGCGTCTACGCGAGTCCGCCGCGCTCGATGCGCGAGATCCTGCATCCTGACGAGTACTTCTCCGGCAAGCGGACGACGAATTCGTTCTCGCTCGCTCCTCCGCTCCCCGTCTCCCACGTCCTCTCGGTCGAGCACCTCGGCGAGTGGCACTGGGAGTTCCTCCTCGGTCCGGAAGCGTCGCAAGGGTGGACCGGCGACCGCGTCACGGTCGCGCAGGATGCGTTCTGCAACGCGACGGTCCTGGTCGAGACGAAGTGGGAGTCGCCCGCGCGGGCGGCGGCATTCCGCGCCGCGTACAGCGCCTTCCTGAAGAAGGAGAAGGTCGATGCCGAGGTGCGGACGCGGGGGAACGAAGTCGACGTCGCGTACGGCGCCGACCCGGCGCTCGTGGAGCAGTTCATCACGCGATGATCGACCTCGACTACACGAACCTCTGGAACGAGCTCGAGACCGGCGCCTTTCGCG
>DASXIH010000173.1:0-12393 GCA_036498125.1 Thermoanaerobaculia bacterium | reverse complement strand
GCCTCAGGTTGTTCCGGCGCCTCAGGTTGTTCCGGCGCTTCGGGTTGTTCCGGCGCCTAAGGGTGTTCCGGCGCCTCCGGATGCTCCGGTGCCTCCGGATGTTCCGGTGCCTCCGGATGTTCCGGTGCCTCCGGACCCTCTGGCCCTTCTGGGCCCTCGGGTCCTTCAGGACCGTCAGCAATTGCGATGGCTACCCTGGGGTTCGCCGACCCACTGCTCACGGGCATGATTGGATCAGAGAAAGGCGACGCGACCTTCGGATTGGGACGCTCCATGGTTGCTCCTGTTATCAAGTGAAATGTCGTGCAGTTTCAGCAACATCTCGAGTGTGTGACTGACAAAATCGATCCGAACCCACGACGTTGTTCGGGAACCGCGAATACCACCGACGGCTAATATAGGATTCGCCATGCAATAAAGGTCGTCGGGCCCAATCAACAGCTCCTGCATGAAGCGCCACGCCAATCTCACACTTCCAGCATATTGACGCGCACGACGATCGTCACCGAGTTCCGCCGCCAGACGGGCCGCTTCGCCAACCCCTTCGGCCAAAAACGCAGTGTGAAAACTCATTCCTTCGGGATCGAGGTCAGACAAGAATGCGCCAGAGCGCAGATGCTGATATTGCAACGCCCAATCGACGATCTCGAACGCAAAAGCCGCATATTCTGAACGTCCCGAAAGCCGCGCCAATAGCGCCCACGCCTGCGGGTGCCACCCCACCATCCCCCATGGATGAACGAGGCGGAAACGCCGGGTATACCATTTGAACTGCCGCTCCATGCGGTCGAGAATCGAAAGGTCACCGGAGGCATTCGCATAGCTCGCAAGGGCGAGGAGAACGACGCCGGGGAAGAAATCATGATCCGCGAACGACGGGCGCAGCCGGCGGGAAGGCGTGATCGAGCCGTCGTCCTGAAGCATCTTTGACAACCCATTTGCGAGGGATCGGATCTTAGGCGATTCGAGTGCTATGCCCGTTCGGGCGACTGACGCGAGCAGTTGAGCTTCGGCCATTCTCCCGCCGCGTAAGCGAGGCAATTCCAGTCGAAGTTCATCGTCAGCTCGAATGCCGTCGACGGCGACCTGCAGAGCGTCAGCACCCAATCGTCGCAATTGTTCGTTGCCTGTCACGGCCGCGGCCGCGACCATCGCCGTCAACGCGTGGAGAACTCGACCCGCGGTTCCCTCCACGACCTCGCGCCCGGTAACCGGATGATAACAATATGCCGGCAATCCATCCTCTCGCCTGTGTCGGGCAATATAGTCGGCCAGCATGCGCAACGCTTGATCGTTCCCGACCTCGTCACCGGCACCTTCTCGTACAGGAAAGCCGAAGTCGAGCGCCCGCACATTGCCTCCAGCGAGAAGCCACGTTGAAGTCTGCAGGGTGCTCCATACAGCGCTATCCCCGTTGCCCTCGATTCTTGCCTTCCGAAGAGCCCACTGGGCAAACGTCATCTTGTCTAGGTTGTGGTGGACAGCGACGTGACTGAGGAGGACTCCTCGCAAACTACCACTACGCACCGCGACCGTATCTCGCCCGCGCCGGATCTTCCGCGCGGCATTCGCCGCCGTAATCACGCCATGCGACTCGCGGTCGTGCAGAAGAGATACAGACACCGCCATTGGTCCTTTGGCCTCTTTCGAGGCGGCAAACCGTGGATCCTTTAGTGCTCCCAATGCTGCCCGCTTCAGACAGTCGTCGAGTGAGCCATCCCACGTGATCCAGCATCCCCTGACACCATTCCGCCACAGCGTCACTGCAACGCCGTTCAGAGCGGCCGGAACTAACTCATCCGACAACGGCGCGTCTTCGACTATCGTCCCGGCGACCGCAGCGTCGATGACACGCCGTGCTCTTTCCGTCAGCACACGGCCGAGGTTTAGATCTCTCCGCCATGCACGATCATCCGGCGCTCCGAACGGAAGCCACTGCGTTCCAGGTTCGACGTACTTTTCAACCGTGTGACGGAACAGCTCGTGAGGCTCAGCGGCTGGAATCTGGGCGTTTACCGCTCGAGCGTGGCGATATTGTTCCACTTCGCTCGTAAATACCTGGGTATTCGGCAATGCACCCCCCACTTTCGTGGGATAAACGCGGCTTCTCACGACAATTCCGCATCGGTCATAGTCGAGCTGAGACGGGCTGACCGGCTCGAGGTCCCCGAACATCGATATGCCGATCTTCAGCCGGTCCAAATCGGCGTTCGCCAGCCGTGGCGATCGCATTGTCTTGGCTGTTGCCAGAACGATGTCTCGGCAAACGTCGGCTTCCAACGGATTGAAATGCCAAAAACCGTCGCGTCCGATCCGCTCATTGCTGACAGCATTGCGGAAGCTCACATAAATCCCGCCTCCGGCGCGATATGGCCGGTCCAGGCGATGTGGTGGCAGCGGAACCCTGCCCGTACATTGAATGTGTCGGGCGGCCCATCGCGCTGCCGTCGTTGGATCGAGATCATTGGGGACCGAGATGCCCGTTTCCCACTGGACAGCAATCCTGCGCCAGGTGGGCACGTAGGGCGGAATCGGCATCTTCAAGTCGTCCCATATACTGAAAAGCGTTTCGACTCGATACCCGAGAGCGCGAGCCCACTCTGTACCACCGCGCCACGGGAACTCAACGAGGCAAAGAGCTCCCTCGACCTGGTAGCCTTCACTCTCTAGAGCGGCGACCGCGGCTTTCAGCGACTTCCCCGAACTGATGGAGTCGTCGATGATGACGACCGGCTCATCACGGGACCCGCATCCCTCGATGAGACGACATGATCCGTAGGTTTTCTTTGTGTCGCGGACAGCGAGGCCACGAACCGTCCCTTCTGATTCCATGACACAAGCCGCAAGAAGCGGTTGAGCGGTAAACCCGCGCGCAGCTATTTGTCTGGCGTCAAAAGAGACCTGAAGCTTCTCCAGCAGACAGCGGGCCGCTAACCGGATGCCCGTTCCAGTCAAGGTTGACCCCCAACTGTAGAAGATCCAGGGCACAGGAAGACTGTTTCGTCCTCGTAGGGGGGTTGAGGCATTGGTGCGTAGAATCGAATGCGAACGCAGATGCGCTCGAAGCAACTCAACTTCGTCCCCGGCCATCGGTCTCCCTCTTTCTGTAGGAGGGCCACGAGAACAAACTTTCCTACCCCGAATGCGGAAACATCAGCCGGCGAGGGCGCCCGCGCCCATACAGAACCGCGCGAGCCGGCGCCGGCAGGATTGCCGGCGCCACACAGAAACTTACGGCACCTTCGGGAGGGCGGGGGCGGTGGTGAGGCGCTTGGACGGGTTCTTCGCCAGGTCGTCCATCAGGACCTGCACCGCTTTCTCCAGGGACGGGTCGTGGCCAGCGACGACGAGGTCGGCGCGGTCGACGACTTCGATGTCGGGGGAGACGCCGGTGCCTTCCACCGCCCAGACGCCGGTCGGGTCGAGGAAGCGGAACTGCGGGACCTCGACCGAGCCGCCGTCCATCAGGCCGGGGTTGCCGGAGAGGCCGATGAGGCCACCCCAGGTACGCGTGCCGATGAGGAGTCCCATCTTCCGCTCGCGGAAGTAGTACGGCAGCGCGTCGCCGCCGGACGCCGAGTAGCCGTTGATCAGCATCACCTTCGGACCGGCGTTCGCGTAGGCGGGCGTCTGCGAGAGCTTCTCGTCGCGGCGCGCCCAGTAGCTGAGAATCGGGCGATCCAGCAGCTCGATCATGCGATCGGGAATGAAGCCGCCGCCGTTGTAGCGGTCGTCGATGATCATCGCGTCCTTGTCGACCTGCGGGAAGAAGTACTTGAACAGCTCGCGGTTCCCTTCACCCCCCGTATTCGGCAGATGGATGTAGCCGATGCGTCCGCCCGACATCTTGTCGACCATCGCGCGGCGTTGCGCCACCCAGTCGAGGTAGCGGAGGTTCGTCTCCTTCGCGGTCGGGCGCACCTTCTCGTCGTGCGTCGCCGCGCCGTTCGGCGCGGAGCTGAGCGTCAGCGTGACGACGCGGTTCGCCTTGTTCTCGAGGAGCCGGTAGAAGTTGTCCACGCCGCGCGTCGAGGCGCCGTCGACCGCGAGGATGTACTCCCCTTCCTTCGCGTGCACGCCCGGCTCGGTCAGCGGCGAGCGGAACGCGTCGTGCCAGTTCTCGCCCGGGAAGATGTGCGCGATCTTGAACACGCCGCCGTCGGCGACGATCTCGGCGCCGAGCAGGCCGTTGTCGACGCGCTTGACTTGCCAGTCGTCGGACGACTCGTCGTACGCGTGGCCGGAGTTCAGCTCGCCGAGGATCTCGCCGAGGATGTAGTCGAGATCGGAGCGGTGCGAGATGTAGGGAGTGAGCTCGCCGTAGCGCGCGCGGACCGCGTTCCAGTCGACGCCGTGCATGTTCGGGTCGTAGAACCAGTCGCGGAGGATGCGCCACGCGTCGACGAACTCCTCCGACCACTCCGCGCGCGGGTCGACCTTCATCTCGAGATGGTCGAGGTTGAGCGCGCTGTCGGAGACCTTCTGTGCCGGCTTCGCGGCGATGATCGCGTAGTCGTTCCCGCTCCGCACGATCAGCTTCTCGCCGTTCGACGAAACGTCGACGCCGCGCACCGGCTCGACGATCGTCTCTTCCTTGCGGTCGTCGATGTTGTAGATCTTGAGCGAGCTCTTACCGCGCGACGTGTTGATGTAGATGATTCCGTTCGCGTTCGGAATAAGCGAGTTGTACGCGCCGGAGGGACCGGGGATGGCGCGGACGCGGTGCTCGAACCCGGCGACGTCGATCTTCACGTTCACCGCCGAGGTCTTCTCGTCGTGTTTGCCTTCGGTGCCGGCAGCCGACGGCTTGGTGTCCTCATCGCTCTGCGGCAGCAGCAGCGCCGGGCCGTCCTCGGCGAGGATGCCGGCGTAGACGCGCGTCGGGTCGGTGTAGACGTAGTTGAACTCCCACGCGCTGAAGGTCAGGTTGAAGTCGCGGTTCGACGTGAAGTAGAGGTAGCGCCCCTTCGGATCGAACACCGGCTCGTTGTCGTCGGTCATGCCGCTCGTGAGCCGGTACGGTTTGCCGTCCGTGAGCGAGTAGACGTAGATCGAGGAGAAGCGCGCGGCGTTGAGCTTCGTGTACGCGACCCACTTCGAGTCGGGCGACCAGCGGTAGTGGCCGATGTCGCCGTACTCGTCGCGATCGACGTCGGTGACCGCGCCGGTCGCGACGTCGATGATGTGGAGCATGTGGTCCTTCGCCGCGTACGCGATCTTCTTCGAGTCGGGCGACCAGATCGGATCGAACATCCAGAGGTGCGATCCCTTCGTCAGCTGTCGCTCCGCCCCTTCCCCCTCGGCCGGCCGGATGTAGATCTCGTATTCGTCGCCGTTCTTGTCGGAGAGGTAGGAGATCCACTTGCCGTCGGGCGACCACTGCGGCGCGCGCTCGCGGATGCCGGGCGTCTGCGTGACGTTGCGGATCTCGCCGTACTTCGCCGGGACGGTGAAGACGTCGCCGCGCGCCTCGATGAGCGCACGTGCGCCGGTCGGCGAGAGCTGGTACGAGTCGATGTTGTCGCGGACGTTCTTGAAGTGCGGGACGACGTTACCGAAGTCGCCGAGGACGTGGATCGGGACGCGCTCGTCCTTGCCGGTCGCCGGATCGAAGCGCCAAATGTAGCCGCCGCACTCGTAGACGATCTGTTTGCGGTCGCTCGAAGGCCAGAGGACGTCCCAGTCGGTGTGGTTGGTGACCCGCTTGATCGCTTTCGTGCCGAGGTCGTAGCTGTAGAGGTTCAGCTTCCCCCCTTCGGCGTCCGAGGTGAAGTAGATCGTGTTGCCGATCCACATCGGCTGATTCTCGGTCGCCGGCGACGACGTGAGCTGCTGCGCGGTGTTGTTCTTGAGATCGTAGATCCAGACGTCCTGCGCCCGTCCGCCGCGGTAGCGCTTCCAGGTGCGGAACTCGCGCTCGATCGGCGTGTAGACGACCTTGCTGCCGTCCGGCGAGAACATGCCGCCGCTTCCTTCCGGAATCGCGAGCGGCGACTCCATCCCGCCGGCGGCCGCGATGACGTAGTGACGCGGCATGCGGTCGGACCACGGGAGCCGGTGCGGGTTGAAGAGGATCTCTCTGCCGTCCGGCGACCAGTCGAGGACGCGGTTGTCGATGCCTCCGCGCGGTGGCATCGGCCCGACGTCGTTGTAGAAGGTCAGCTGCTTCGGCACTCCCCCCTCGGCGTCCATGACGAAGACCTGCTTCGTTCCGCTGTACTCGCCGGTGAAGGCGATCTGTCTGCCGTCGGGCGAGAAGTGCGGGAACAACTCCAGCCCCGGATCGCTCGTCAGCCGCCGCGCCTCACCGCCGTTCGCGTCGACGATCCAGAGGTCGCCGCCGTAGACGAACGCGATCCGGCCGTTGCCGATGGCCGGTTGCCGCAGAAGCCGCGTGAGCTGTTGCTGCGCGAATGCCCCCGCCGCAAACACGAAGGACGCGAGAAGAACGAGCAGTTTTCTCATGGGAACGATTTATCACAGACCGCCCCGCCTAGAAGTAGCGCAGCGTCAGATCGATCAACTTCTGTTTGAAGTCGGTGTAGGGCGGGTAGAGGAGCTGGATGGTGCTGAGGCGGGTCGGCTGTTCGAGGACGCCGCGGGCATTGGAGAAGGCTTCGAAGCCGAACCAGCCGTGCGATTTGCCGATGCCGCTCTCACCGACACCGCCGAACGGAAGGTTGAGCTGGTAGAAGTGGATGAGGGTGTCGTTGACGACCGTGCCGCCGGCGCGGGTGCGGCTGATGACGTCGCGGACGAAGGACTTGCTGCGGCTGAAGATGTAGAGCACGAGCGGATGTTCGCGGGAGTCGATGACGCCGAGGGCGTCGTCGATCGAGCGATAGGTGACCATCGGGAGGACCGGACCGAAGATCTCCTGCTGCATGAGCGGCGAATCCGGCGCGGCGTTCTCCACGATGGTCGGCGATAGGTCGCGGTCATCCCCGGTCTCGCCGAGGAGCTGCCGCACGCGGCCGGCGTGCCGTTCGTTCACCAGCACGCCGCGCGACTCGGTGCCCATGGCATCGACGGCGGCGCGCAGCTTCTCCAGGAATGGCGCGCGGATGCTCTCGTCGACGAGCAGGTAGTCGGGCGCGATACAGATCTGGCCGGAGTTGAAGAACTTCCCCCACGCGATCTTCTTCGCGGCCTCGTCGAGGTTCGCGCTGCGATCGACGATCACGGGCGATTTGCCGCCGAGCTCCAGGGTGACCGACGTCAGATGCTCCGCCGCCATCTTCATGACGAGGCGGCCGACGCGCGGACTGCCGGTGAAGAAGATGTGATCGAACTTCTTGCGCAGCAGCGACTCGGAAACCGACGCGTCGCCTTCGATGACGGCGACTTCGTTCTCCTCGAACAGCGCGCCGAGGATCCGCTTCATGCATGCGGAGGAGTGCGGCGTCATCTCGCTCGGCTTGAGCATTACGCAGTTGCCGGCGGCGATCGCGGAGACGAGCGGCCCGAGGGAGAGATTGAACGGGAAGTTCCAGGGGGAAATGATGAGGACCACGCCTTTCGGCTGGTAGACGATGCGCGAGCGCGAGCCGAGGAGCGCCAGCGGCGCACCGACGCGGTGCGGCGCCATCCAGCGCCTCAGGCGGCGTCGCGCGTGGCGGATCTCGCCGACGACCGGGTAGATCTCCGACAGGTCGACCTCGGCGGGAGGCTTCTTGTAGTCGTTCCACATCGCCGCGCGGATCTCGTCGCGGTGCGCGAAGAGCGCACGTTCGAGCCGGCGGAGTTTCTCGATGCGCTGCGCAGCGTTCGTCGCGGCAACCGCAGCCCGATTCGCCTGTTGCGCATCGTAGATGCGGTCAACCACAACGGCATTGTAGACGTAGGACGTTCACGGGAACGTGATCAGTGCGACGTCCTTGAAGTTCAGGTAGACGTACTGCGCGCTCTCGTGGTCGCGCCCGACGAAGTCGATGTCGTAGCCGAAGCAGGAGTCGGAGAAGGCAACCTGGATCGGCAGGTTGGTTCCCTTCATCTTCACGCTGACCGCGAGCAGCGGGCCGAGCTTGCAGCAGACGGCGTTCTGGAGCGAGACGGCGGGACCGATGATCTGCGAGAACTCGCTGCGGTCGGGAGCCCACACGATGCCGCTGGCCATGCAGAAGCTCGCGTTGTTCGCTCCCTGCGGCGTCTCGAACGGCAGGACGTACGCGAACTGCACGCTATCTGCGTCGAGATGGAGCGTCTGCCCCGACGTCAGCCGCACGATGACCGGCGTCTGCGACTGGAGCGCGATTCCGGTGGTCACGGTCTGCGGCGGAGCACCGTTGGGAAACGTGATGACCGGAGGCTTGGGAAGGGGAAAGCTGACCGGGATGCTGTCTTCGTTGAGCGGGACCACGACGGTGAATGTGAGGTCGTCGTAGCCGGTGCGGTGGACGGTGACGGCGGTCGGACGTCCGGGCGGCACCTGCAGCGAGAAGTTGCCCGATACGTCGGTCGTGGTGGACTGCGACCCCGACCGCACCTCGGCACCGATGACCGGCTGCTGGGTCGTGGTGTCGAAGAGCGTGTAGTTGAAGAAGACCAGCGGGATCGGCTTCACGGCACGCTTCGTCGCGCTCGCCGCCGGGAACGCGGCGAGGAGGCACACGAGGAACGAGACAGCAACGGTGGAGCGCATCCGCACAACTTATTGTACGAACGAAAGGACGTCTTCGTCGCACGGCCGAGAGTTTATCCCGCGCGTGAGCTATGTCGCGCGCTGACGCTCCCAGTCGCTGCGCAGGATTGCGTAGACCTTCACGTCGACGTACTCATCCCACTTCTTCCGCGCCTCGCGGAGCGTTCCCTCGTACTTCATCCCGCACTTCTCCATCACGCGGCCCGAGGCGGGGTTGCGGATGAAGTGGAGCGCTTCGACGCGGTTCACGGCGAGCGTGCGGAACGTGAAGTCGATGACGGCGGCCGCGGCTTCGGTGGCGTAGCCGCGGTTCCAGTACTCCTGCCCGATCCAGTAGCCGAACTCCGCCATGTCGTGCGGCTCGGGGATCACGCCGATGACGCCGATGAACGCGCCGTCCTCACGCCGCTCGATGCCGAAGACGACTTCCTGGTTCTTCTCGAACTTCCCCTCATGCGTCCCGATCCACTCCTCGGCCATTCCTTCCGGATAGGGATGCGGAATCATCATCGTGTTCCGCGCGATGTCGACGTCGTTGACGAGCCGGTGCAGCTCGCCGGCATCGGCGAGCGTCATCGGACGCAGTGTGAGGCGGTCGGTTTGGAGCGTGGGACGCTCGCTCATCGCAACGATTCTACGAGGTCTCTGGCGCGCTGCTCCACGTCTGCCTCCTCCGGAAGGATGCGCTCGCGCTGGATGGCGTCGAGCAGCGAGACGAGGGCGCGGTAGGCATCGCCGCGATCGCTGACCTCGTTCGCGAGCGCCGTCTCGTCGATCTTCCGTCGCGTGAGGAATGTATGCAGGCCGCCGTTGACGATCTCGCGGACGTCGCGGCGAGTGGCCGCGGCACGCTTGACGCGCGGAGTCACGATCGCGACCACGAGGGCCAGCAGTGCGATGGCACCCGCCCAGGGACGCCAGTCGCGCCTCAGCGGCTCCGGATGCCGGATGCCGGATGCCGGATCCCGGCTCACCTGCTGCACGTTGAGCGTCGTCGCAGCACAGCGCAAATGAACTCGCTGCGCGTTCGCCGGATTGAACGCGTCGGCCGCGATCGGAGGAAGGGTCAGCGTCCCGCTGTGCGCCGGAAAGATGACGAAGCGCCACTTGCGCGACATCGTGACGCCGTCGCGCGTCTTGTTCGCCTCGACCGTGAGCGGCTGCACTTCCACGTCGCCGTCGACCGCGCCGTCGAAATGCGGGGCGGCCGCCGCGCGCAGGTTCGCATGTCCGCTGAGACCGGCCGTCAGCGTCACCGGGCCGCCGTTCGACTGCGTCGCCGCGCCGCATTCGAGATCGACGTCGCCGACGATGTCGTTCGCGGCCTCGCGCGGCAACGGCTTTACGTCGATTGATATGGGCGCCGACGACGTGCGCACGTCGGTCATCGACCCCTCGAAGATGCCGAACGGCGAGTCGTCGAGGCGCCGCAGGATCTCCGCCTCCACCGTCGTCGACCCGAGCTGCAGCGTTCCGCTGCGCAGCGGGAAGAGCGCGACGCGGCGGATCGGCACCTTCTCGAGAACGCTCGTGCCGACGATCACCTGCTGCGGCGGCTCGTTCCGGACGTCGATCTCCTCGCTCCAGAAGTCTTCCAGCTTCGGGACGCGGTCGATCTGCCACCGCTGCACGGTCGCGCCGTTGTAGAGGTACCAGGTGACGATGAGCTCCTCGCCGGTGGTGCAGCTCGTCTTGTCGACGTCGGTCACGAGGAAGAACGGCTCGCGGTTCGAGGTGACGAGCGCATGGAGGATCGTGAGCGGATCGTTGCTCTGCGCCGCTTCGTCCGGCACGACCTGGATCGCGATGGCGCCGAGGGTGTCCCGCTGCCCGTTGTCGCCGTCGAGGACGATCGGTCCGACCAGCGCGCCGCCCGGCCCGAGCGGATGGGCGGAGTAGCGCAGCGTCTTCCGGCGTGAGGTCGTGCCGTTGATCCAGGCGTACTCCGTGCTGACGGACGGCGGGCCGTCCATCTGCAGGTTGCGCAGCGGCACCCTCACGCTGTCGATGTTCGCGAAGGCGCCTTCGAGCGTCACGATGATGGTGACCGATTCGTCGATGCGGGCGGTGTGGCGGTCGACGGTGAGGTCGTTGGCGAATGCAGCTGTCGCAGTGAAAAGGAGCGCGAGGAACGCCCGCTTCACCATCCAATGCGTCCCTTTTGCGCCCTCACCCGCTTCATCCGCTCCAGCTCTTCCTGCTCCTGCTGCTGCACGGCGCGCAGCAGCGCGTCGGCGTTCGCATCGCGCTGCGTCGGCTGTTGCTGCTGCTGTTGGCCGGCGCTCGGGTTCTTCTGCTGGTTCTTCTGCTGTTGTGGATTCGCTCCCTGGGGGTTGTTCTGCTTCCCGCTCTGCGACTGCTGCGCCTGGATCTTTCGATTGATCGCGATCTCGAGGTTGCGCTTCGTGGCGAGGTCGCTCGGCCGGAGCTTCAGCGCGTCCACGTAGTCGCGGATCGCGTAGTCGTACGAGTTTGCCGCGAGCGCGCTGTTGCCGCGGTTGTAGAGCGCGTCGGCGCGCAGCGACTTGTCCTGCATTGCGGCCGTCAGCGCCGCCGATCCCTCCTCGCGCTTTCCGGCCGCGATCTGGGCCGTGCCGAGGTTGTAGAGCGTCGTCGGGCTCTGCGCGTACGAGTTCGCCTTCGCGAACGACTGCGTCGCGGCGCCGTACTGCTTCGCGTTGTACGCCTTCACTCCCTTCGCCGTCGCAGCGTGGGAGTTGGAGTCGTGCAGACTGAGCAGCCCGGCCAGAATTGCGGCGATCATTCGGCACCTCGGTGCGCGACGGAGCCGAGGAACAGCGCGAGGAATGCGAACGCCAGCGGCCACTGGTAGCGGTCGACCGGGATCCGCACCGTGCGCTGTTTCGTGGCACCGCCGGCGCGGACAGGGAGCAGCGGATCGAGCGCGTGCTCCGCGAACGGGTTCTCCAGGAACGTGCCGCCGGTGGCGCTCGCGATCTGCTGCAGCGTGTCGCGGTGCGCGTACGTCGTGACGACGTGGCCGCTGTCGTCGCGTAGCGAGCTGCCGTCAGGCATCGGGATCGCGGCCCCTTCGCCGCTTCCGATCAGGATCGTCGAGACCGTCACGCCGCGCTGCTTCGCGCTGCGCAACGCCTCGCTGAGTTTCGATCCCTGATCCTCGCCGTCGCTGATGACGATGATGTCCGCCTTCGCGCCGGGATCGCTCTCGACGAGCCGCATCGACTGGATGATCGCGGCGCCGAAGTCGGTGCCGGGGTCGCCGACCTCGCCCGCCTCGATGCTCTCTAGGAGTGCCGCCACCGCATCGCTGTCGCTCGTCAGCGGCGAGACGACCTCGGCGCTCTGTTCGAAGTCGACCAGCGCGACGCGGCCGGGGAAGGCGTCGATGAGCCGCCGCGCGATCGCTTTCGACGCCGCGAGGCGCGACGTGCCGACGTCCTCCGCGAGCGTGCTGTTCGAGACGTCGATGGCGACGACGCGGTTCGCCTCGCGGTCCTGAATCGGCACGCTGACGAAGCCGCGCGACGGTCCCGCGAGGGCAAAGACGGCGAGCGCGAGACCGATCGCGATCAGCCACGGCCGCCACGGCCGCACGGGATTCTCGACGCCGCGCAGCCGCTCGCTCACGAAGCGCCGCGCCAGACGTTCGCGGATCTTCTCGCGGTTGAGCAGAAAGAGCGCCGCGATCGGGATCGCCGCAAGGAGCCACAGCCAGCGCAGATCGCGGAAGGTCATGCCGGTACCCTCATGAACACTGTCTCCCCCGCGAG
>DASXIH010000172.1:0-3585 GCA_036498125.1 Thermoanaerobaculia bacterium | reverse complement strand
GGCCCTTTCGCGCCTCGATCGTGGCGCGTGCGCGCTTCATCGAGGATCTCGTCGCCGAGCAGGCGGCGCACGGCGTCGCACAGTACGTCATCCTCGGCGCCGGTCTCGATACGTTTGCGCAGCGCAGCCCCGAGGTGGCGTCGCGGCTGCGCGTCTTCGAAGTGGATCGCCCGGAGCCGCAGGAGTGGAAGCGGCAACGCCTCCTCGACCTCGGGTTCGGGATTCCGGAGTGGCTCCGCTTCGTCCCGGTCGACTTCGAGGCAGGCGCGTCGTGGTGGGATCGCTTACTCGATTGCGGCTTCGATCGCGACCAGCCCGCAGTCGTCGCGTCGACCGGCGTCAGCATGTACCTGACGAAGGAGGCGATCGCCGCAACGCTGCGCCAGATCGCGGAACTCGCTCCCGGCTCAACGCTCGCGATGACCTTCATCCTGCCGGTCGACCTCGTCGACGCCGAGGAGCGTCCTGGATACGAGATGTCGGTCCGCGGCGCCGCCTCCTCGGGGACACCGTTCATCAGCTTCTTCGCGCCCGACGAGATGCTCGCCCTCGCGCGCGAGTGCGGATTCCGCGAAGCGCGCCACGTCTCCGCCGCCGACCTGACGCAGCGCTACTTCGCCGGTCGGACGGACGGCCTGCGGCCGGGGTCGGAGGAGTTGCTGGTCGCGCGGACGTGAGACGCTATGGCGATGCGGTCTGGCTGGGATTGCGCTGTGCGGAGCGGCGTCACGGAATCGGGCAGTACATCACTAGAGTTACAGTAGGGGCCTACGTGTCCAAGTCCGCCGCTCGCCTTGCGCTGTTCGTCATCTGCTGGGCCCCTCTGATCTCCGTCAGCGGGGGAATCACCCGTACCTGGACGGGTGCGGTCAGCACAGCCTTCTCGGCACCGAACAACTGGTCGCCCTCGGGCGTGCCCGCGTCCGATGACGCGCTCGTATTTCCGGCAGCGACGCTCAACAACGACCTTCCTGTCGGCACCGCGTTCGGGCCGATGACGTTCAACGGAAATGCCACGCTGAACGGCAACTCGATGACGCTGACCGGGAATCTGACGTTCGGCGCGGCCGTCCTCTTCACGTGCAATGCAGACCTGAAGGTGAGCGCTGCGCTGTCGTTCGGCGGCGCCGTGACTGCCAGTCAGAATTACGGCTCAATCGACGTCAATGGCCAAGCGCTCGCGATCGCGTCGCCTGTCACAGTGAAATCGCTGAATGGCTCGGGCGCGATCACGGTCAGCGGCCCGATTACGTTGACGCACGACGGGACCTTCAATGGAACGATTACCGCCCCCAACGTGAATATCTACGCCTCGCTCCCGAACGCCAATGTGGCGCATGTAAACGGGTCTTCGTACTGGGCCACGGTAGTTGGCGAGGGAACGCTCGGAAGCGTCGACACGTCCTCGATCTCGCCGGCACTGCACGGCACTGCCGGAACACTCAAGACGAGGTCGCTCTACATCAACATGATCGACCCCCCAAGCGGCGCCTTCGCTGACTTCGATCTCGACGCGGGAGGGCCTTCCGACCAGATCCAGGTCACCGGAACTGTAACGCTCGGCAACCCGACGCTCGAAGTAACGTTGGTGTCCGGGACTCCGACCGCCGGACAGACGTTCAAGCTGATCGATAACGACGGCACGGACGCGGTGAGTGGCACGTTCGGCAATCTGCCGGAAGGCGCGACGCTCATTATCAATGGGTACATCTTCACGATCAGCTACCACGGCGGCGATGGCAACGACGTCGTGCTGACGGCGGCGACGCCGGTGAAGACGTGGAACGGCAGTGTCAATGCGCTCTGGTCGAATCCCGGGAACTGGACGCCGAATGCGATTCCTGTATCAGGCGAGCCGCTGATGTTTCCGGACGGCGCTGTCATGATGAACGATCTTCCGCCCGGCACGGTGGTCGGACCGTTGCATTTCGGCCGCCACGCAACGTTGAGCGGGAATCCATTGACGCTCATGGGCGACGTTGTAGTCGAGCCATTCGGCGTCTTCACCTGCAACGCACCTCTGAAGATCGGCGTTCCGCTGTCTTTGGGCGAGCGTGGCACGGACAGCCATTATGGCTCGGTCGACGTCAACGGTCAGACACTGACGTTCGAGACGGTTGCCACTGTGCAATCGCTGAACGGAACCGGGACGGTGATCGCCTATACCACCCTCGGCGTGTCGCAGGACGGTACGTTCAACGGGACGATCGTAGGGGACGTCGACATCGGCGGTTCGATGCCGAACGCGAATGTAGCTCCTGCGAACGGCTCGGTGTACTGGCCGAGGTTGGTAGGTGATGGAACGTTGGGAAACGTCGAGGTGTCCTCCATCTCTCCAGGCGCCGGGTTTCTCTACAACACCAACACGGGCATTCTCAGGACGAAGTCGCTCTACATCAACAATACCGATCCGGCAATCGGCGGCTGGGCTGCCTTCAACCTGAATGCTGGAGGAATCTCCGATCAGATTCAGGCGACGGGAAAGGTGACGCTCGGCAAGCCGACAATCAACGTCAACGTAAGCGGCACGCCGGTGTTTGGCCGGCGTTTTCGGATCATCGACAACCAGGGGCCGGATCCGGTGTCCGGTACGTTCTTGGGAATGTCGGAAGGCGCGTTCCTGAGCGGGCCCACATATCTCTTCCGCCTCACCTATGCGGGCGGTGATGGAAACGACGTGGAGCTGATCAGCGCTGCGGAATCATCTGCAACGATGTCGCAGGCCACAGACGCTTCAATGATCGGCGAGCCTGTTACGTTTCAAGCCGTATTGAGCTCTTCCCATGGCGCGCCCAGCGGCACGGTCACGTTCGTCGATGACTTCGTCACTGTTGCGAGCGTACCGCTCGTGAACGGAACCGCTACGTTCAACACTTCGACGCTGGCTGTTGGATCTCACATCGTCTGGGCGAATTACGCAGGCGATGGACCCTTCTTCGGCTCCCAGAGCTTCCCTGTGCAGCATTGGGTCAATCCAGGACAGAGCAGTACCACCATTCAAGCCGTTCATATCCCGGCCGTATTTGGCGCGGCCGAATTCCGCGTGCTGACCGTGCCGGTCGCCCCGGCAGCGGGTACGGTGACCGGCGCGTTCGAGCTGCGTGAAGGCAACAAGGTCCTCGGCAGGGGAAACGTTGGTGCCGGCGGCGGTCACGTCTTCCTCCCCGAGCTCACGGTCGGCACGCACACACTGATCGCGTCCTACCACGCATCGGCAAACTTCGGTCCCAGCGACAGTGCTCCGTTCACTGTCGAGGTGACCGAGGCTCCGACACAGATTCAGGCGACGAAGGACGCTGGCGCCTCAACCGAGGGAACGGTCGTCCTGAACATCATCGTGACACCGCTGACGTCTGCGTCAGCCTCGCCAACGGGCTCGATCACAATCTCGGAGAACGGCGTCGTCCGGTCGCAAGAGCCGGTCACCGGTTCTCTGAAGGTGACGCTGAATCTTCCGGCCGGACATCACGCGCTCGCGATCAGCTATTCGGGTGACTCGAACTTCCTCGGAAGCGAGGTAGAGCTCGACCTCGACGGCGGAGCGGCGTCACGACATCGGGCGGTGCGTCACTAGCTCATTCGGGT
>DASXIH010000171.1:0-11636 GCA_036498125.1 Thermoanaerobaculia bacterium | reverse complement strand
ATCGAGCTGGCCGAATTTTTCGAAGATGCGGCCGAACGATTCCGCCGGAATGCCCTGGCCGGTATCGCGGACGGCGAAGCGAATCGTCTTCGGATCCTCCTGACGGACGCTGATGGTCACAGTACCGGCGCCGGTGAACTTGATGGCGTTGCCGAGGAGATTGACGAGCGTTCGACTCAATTTTTTTTCGTCGCCGGAGAAGGGGAGCAGATCCGCGGCGACGTCGGCCACGAGGATCGTGCGACTCTCTTCGGCAAGCAACGCCACCTGTGCAACCGCGCCGGCCACCAGCGCCGCCGGGGTCACTTCGTCGTACTGCAATTGTGCGGAGCCCGATTCCAGTTTCTCGACGTCGAGCAGATCGTTGATCATGCCGAGGAGCGTTCTGCCGCCGCCTGCGGCGATGGCGATGATTCCCTGTTGCATTCCGCTGAGCGTACCGTCCGTTTCCATCATCTCGATGCCGACGATCAGCGCCGTCAGCGGCGTGCGGAGATCGTGAACGATCATGTTGCGCATATCGTCGCGTTGCCGTTCGAGCTCCTGCAGCCGTTCGTAGTTGTTCTGCAGTTGATCGAAGAGAGCGCTTTCGCGATCGCGCCCGCGTTTCTTCTCGATGCACGCTCCGATGCGCGCCTTGAGCAGCGTCGGATTGAACGGCTTGGCGAGGTAATCCTCGGCCCCAGCTTCGATACAGCGCACCACGGACTGCAATTCGTTGAGCGCCGAGATCATGATGACGGGGATGTGCTGCAGGCGGCTGTCCGCCTTGATGTGCCGGAGAACTTCGTAGCCGTCCATCTCCGGCATCATGATGTCGAGAAGGACAAGGTCGAACTCCGCTTCGCCGAGGATTCGCAGGCCATCGGGGCCGCTGCCGGCCGTTTGGACTTTGTGCCCCTGCCGCTCCAGCCGCCGGCAAAGCACTTCGCGATTGGCGGGATCGTCATCGACGACCAGCAGATGCCCGGGTTTTTCGGCCGCGCGCGGTGCGCGTGCATCCGGCATCCGTGATTCCGTCTCGTGCAGAACAGGAATCGCTTCGCGCGAGGAGGTGAAATTCTCCTCGATGATGGCGAGCAGGCGATGACCGGCGGCGCGGATTTTTCCCAGGTCCGTGCCGAACCCTTCACGCCGCTGCGTGTCCGTTTCCTCGGTCAGCATCTCCGAGTAGCCGATGATGTGGTTGAGCTGGCTGCGCAAGTCGTGCAGAAGCTGCGGCGACACGCCCGTCCTCGCGGTGCCGGCCGACGGTTTCGATTCCGAGAGTACGGCGGCGCTCACGATGCCGTCTCCAGCGCTTTGAGCAGCAACGCCTCGATCTTCGCCAGAAGGCGCGGCAGCTCGATCGGTTTGGTGTCGTAGTCGTCGCATCCGGCTTCGAGCGCGTTGTCGCGGTCACTGGCCATGGCATGCGCGGTCAACGCGATCACCGGAATGTGCTCGAGGCGTTCATCGGCTTTCAGACGGCGCGTCGCCTCCCAGCCGTCGACGACGGGAAGACTCATATCCATCAGAATCAGGTCGGGCGTGTTCGCGCGTGCGACTTCCAGCCCGATTTCGCCGTTGACGGCGAGCAGGACGTCGTAGCCTTTCCGCTCCAGCCTCCGCGACAGCATGTCGCGGTTCATCTCGTTGTCCTCGACGATCAGAATGGTGGTCATGACGCGGACCCTTCGACGGCCTGTTGCCGGGGAGCGCGGGGCGCCTTGCTATCGGCGAGGAGATCGCGAACCTGTTCGAGCAGCACATCGCGCGAGTCGCCGTCCTTCCGGAGAATCTTTTCGACGTTGCCGTTCAACCGGCGGCGGTCGTCGTTGGTGAGGTCCTGCGAAGTGATGACGACGATCGGGATCGTCCGCCACTCCGCATGTCTGCGCACCTCGGCCGCGAAGGCAAAGCCGTCCATCTCCGGCATCATCAGATCGAGACAGATCAGTTGCGGCCGTTCGCGTTTCATGATCTCCAGCGCTTCGATTCCGTTCTGTGCTTCGGAGACCACCCATCCTTCTTTCTCGAGAATCGCGCGCATCAGCGAGCGGCTCGATGCTTCGTCGTCGATCACGAGGACCGGACACGGCGGACGGAGACACGTGTACTTTTTCAGGATCTGCGAAACGCGCCGGCGATTCATCGGTTTGGTGACGTACTCCGATGCCCCGAGCGTGAATCCTCGATCCGGGTCATCCACCATGGTCAGAATGATCACCGGGATCTCGCTGAGCATCACGTCGCTCTTGAGCGCCGACAGAACGCTCCAGCCATCGAGGTCCGGCATCATGACGTCGAGCGTGATCGCGGCCGGCAGCAGTTGCCTGGCCAGCCGCAATCCCTGCGCGCCGCCGCTGGCGGTACAGACGGTGAAGCCTTCCTTTCGGAGATAGCGCTGCATCAGATCGCGCTGCATGGGATCGTCGTCGATGACGAGAACGCACGTGCGCGGCGCCGGGACGGCCGCGCCGTCCGTGGCAACGAGGTCGGGAACGGCCGGCGACTGGCGGCGATCCTCAATCAGCGAGTCCTGCTCCGCGACGACAGGTTCGATCACTGTCGAGGGAAGTTTGATGGTGAAGACGCTCCCTTCACCGAGGACGCTGTGCACCGTCACGTCGCCGCTCATCATCTGGCAGAAGGTGCGCGTCAACGCGAGGCCGAGCCCTGTGCCGCCGAACTTCCGCGTCGTCGATGCGTCGGCCTGCGTGAAGGATTGAAAGAGCCGCACGAGCTGCTCAGCGCTCAAGCCGATGCCGGTGTCGGAGACGCGGAAGACGATCCAATCGGTGCCGTCCATGAGCTGGCGCTCGGCTTCGATTTTGATCTTGCCGTCGTGCGTGAACTTCGCGGCATTCGAAACGAGATTGAACAACGCCTGCCGCACTTTGCTGAGATCGGCGCGCATGATGCCGGCGTCGGGCGCGCAGATGACCTGCAGGGTGTTGCCGTTCTTGGCCGCCTGCATCTCGATCGTCGACGCGACCTCGGCGATCAGCGCTGAGATCGAGAACGCTTCGAGATGAAGCTCCATCTTGCCGGCTTCGATCTTCGAGAGGTCGAGAATGTCATTGATCAGTCCCAGGAGATTCTTGCCGGCCGTGGAGATTTTCTGCAGATCGGCGTTGAAGTCATGCAGATCGCGCTCGACCGCTTCCTCCTGAAGCATCTCCGAAAATCCGAGGATCGCGTTGAGCGGCGTGCGCAACTCGTGGCTCATGTTGGCGAGGAAAAGGCTCTTGGTCCGGTTCGCCGCCTCGGCCGCTTCCTTCGCTGTGGCCACCTCACCCTCGGCGCGGCGCCGTTCGGTGACGTCCTCCATCGCCAGCACGAGCAACTCGGCGTGGCTGCCCTGACGCAGTTTCCGTGCGTTGAGCAACATCACGCGGCGTCCGATGACGGGGAAGTCATGTTCGAGCTCGAAGTCGTTGAAAACTGAACTGGTGGGAACGATGTCCTCGAGCAGAGTGCGGAGATCGCGGATATCCCACTGTCCGTTGCCGAGCTCGTAGATGAGCTGGTTCTCGGTCTCCTCGGCCGACACGTGGAAGGTCTGGTAGAACGCGCCGTTTGCGGAGTGCACGCGCAGACTGCTGTCGAGAATCAGCAGCGGCTCGCGCACGGTGTCGACGACGTCCTGCGCATACGTCTCGATCTGTTCGAGCAGCGGTTGCACGCGCCGTTTCTCGGTGACGTCTTCCATCGCCAGCAGCACGAGATCGTCGTGCAGCCTGCGCGCGTTGAGCAGCATGACCCGGCGTCCGATGTGCGGAAAATCGTGTTCGAGCTCGTAGTCGTTGAAGACGGTGCTGCCGGGAACAATGTCTTCGAGCAGCGTGCGCAGCGCGGCAACCCCCCACTGGCCGTTGCCGAGCTCGTAGATTTGCCGCCCCTCGGTTTCCGCCGCCGAAACCCGAAAGGTCCGGTAGAAGGCGCTGTTCGCCGAGCGCACGTTCAGCGCGGCATCGAGGACGAGCAACGGCTCGCGGACGGTGTCGAACACGTCCTGCGCGAAATTCTGAATGCCGGCAACCAGCGGCTGCACCGTCGCGCGCGTCTTGGTTTCGTGGAGTGGTGGCTCGAAAACCGTTCCATTCATGAATCGCCTCCTGGTTGCTTCAACCGGACGCGATCGCAAGGCGCGGGCAGTCGACGGGGAATGACTACTGCTGCGGGTTCGTCGTTGGTAACGGCGTTACCGCGGCTTATATTGCTCAGGAGAGGCCGCCGCAGGTCAAGAATTCACTGCGCGCAACGTGACATTGGCAGTGAAGTCGCTTATGGTCGTGTATCGCCGAGGAAGCGTCCCGGCCCTTCAGTCCTTCTGAACTAAGTCAGAACCTCTGGACTTACCCGTCTTAGTTTCCCTTCACTGCACGTTTTGTAAGCGGCGATCGCTCCTTCGCGGCGCGAGCGCCGTTCGCCACGTCAGCGAAGCAGGAGGACCTCTTGCCTGTAACGGCCGGCGACAACGTCATCCGCCGCGTGGCGATGCTCGGCAACCATCTGCCGCGCCAGTGCGGCATCGCTACGTTCACCACGCATCTGAGCGAGGCCATCGCCTCCGTCGCGCCCGATCTCGATGGTTTCGTGCTGGCCATGAACGACGGGTTGCACAAGCACGCCTATCCGGCGCGCGTTCGCTTCGAGCTTTCCGACAACGACACCGGAGCCTACACGCGCGCCGCTGACTTCCTCAACGTCAACGCCGTCGACGTGCTGTCCGTGCAACACGAGTACGGCATCTTCGGAGGCAAGGCAGGCGGGCATGTTCTGACGCTGCTCCGCGAGGTTCGAATGCCGATCGTGACGACGCTGCACACGATTCTCACCGCTCCGAATCCTCATCAGCGCCGCGTGATGGACGAGTTGACCTCGCTCTCCGATCGCCTGGTGGTCATGACCAACGGCAGCGCCGACATCCTCCGCGACGTCCACGGCGTCTCCGCGCACAAGATCGACATGATTCCGCACGGAATCCCCAGCGTTCCATTCGCCGGCAACAAAGACCGCCTCGGCGTGGAAGGCCGGCCGCTGATTCTCACCTTCGGTCTGCTCGGACCGGACAAGGGCATCGAGCACGTCATCGACGCGCTGCCGACGATCCTTTCGCACCATCCCGATGCGGTCTACATCGTCCTCGGCGCGACGCATCCGCACATCGTCGAGCGCCACGGCGAGACATACCGGCTGATGCTCGAAGAGCGCGCCAAACAACTCGGCGTCGACGGCAACGTCATCTTTCACAACCGCTTCGTCAGCCAGGCGGAGCTCTGCGAGTTTCTCGCCGCCGCCGACATTTACATCACGCCTTACCTGAATCCGGAACAGATCACTTCGGGCACCCTCGCATATGCCCTCGGCGCGGGCAAGGCCGTCATCTCCACCCCGTACGCCTACGCGAAAGAGCTGCTTGCGGATGGCCGCGGCATTCTCGTTCCGTGGCGCGACAGCTCAGCCATCGCTGCTGAAATCGTCGGTCTGCTCGACGATCCCGAAAAGCGTCTCACCCTCAGCCTTCGCGCCGCCGAACACGGGCGGGCAATGTTGTGGCCCGCGGTCGCGCATTCGTATCTGCAGTCGTTTGAACGCGCGCGCGCCGAGCACGGGCAGCGTTTGCGGACCGCATTCCGCGCACGCACGCTGGCGACGCGGCCGGCGGAACTGCCGCAGGCCAACCTCGAGCACATTGCCGTGATGACGGACGACACCGGCATCCTGCAGCACGCAACGTTCAACGTGCCGCGCTACGACGAAGGCTACTGCGTCGACGACAACGCGCGTGCGTTGATATTGATGACGCTCCTCGAACACGCAGGCTTGGACGATCCGAAACTGGTGCGCCGTCTCTCATCGCGCTATCTGGCCTTCGTCAGCAATGCCTTCAATGCGCCGATCGGACGCTTCCGCAATTTCATGTCGCATGCGCGCGCGTGGCGCGAGGAACAAGGTTCCGAGGACAGCCACGGCCGCGCGCTGTGGGCTCTCGGCATGGTGGTCGGATGCTCGGTCGATCCGGGACGTCACAGTCTCGCCGGCGCGCTTTTCCACGCCGCGCTTCCCGCCGTGTCGGCGTTCAGCAGTCCGCGTGCGTGGGCATTCGCGCTGCTCGGCATCGAGCAATACCTGCATGCGTTCGAAGGCGACCGCAACGTTCAGGCTTCCGGCCGCGCGATCGCGGAACGGCTGTTGGGACTCTTCAAACGCATCGATCATCCGGAGTGGCCGTGGTTCGAAAACAGCGTCACCTACTGCAACGCGCGACTGCCGCAGGCACTGATCGCGACGGCATCGTGGAACGGAGACGCGGAGATGGCCGCGATCGGATTGCGGTCACTCGAATGGCTGACGACGATTCAACGGACGCCGGAGGGTTACTTCGCGCCCGTCGGTACGAACGGCTTCTTCGAGCGCGGATCGGCGGCGGCGGTCTTCGATCAGCAGCCGGTCGATGCGTGCGCGACGGTGGCCGCGTGCATGCACGCGTTTCGAACGACGGGCGATCAGCGCTGGGCCGATCAGGCGCGGCGCGCCTTCACGTGGTTCCTCGGCCAGAACCAATTGCATCAGGCGCTCTACGATCCGCTTTCCGGCGGCTGCCGCGACGCGCTGCACGTCGATCGCCTCAATGAAAATCAGGGCGCTGAATCGACGCTCTCTTTCCTGCTGGCGCTGATGGACATGCGCGGATTCGAGGCGGAGCGCGCGGCGTTCGCGCCCCAAGTTCTCGCGGCGGTCGGCGCTTGACCGAAAAGTACGCCACCCTGCTTCACCGCAGCGAGCGCAATCCGATTCTCACCGCGGCCGACTGGCCGTATCCCGTCCATACCGTCTTCAACGCCGGCGCGACGCTGCTGCGCGACGGAACCACGTTGCTGCTCTGCCGCGTCGAAGACCGCCGTGGACTCTCCCACCTTTGCGCGGCGCGGTCGGCCGACGGCGTAAGCGGTTGGATCATCGACACGCATCCGACGCTCAATTCCGATCCGGAGAACCATCCCGAGGAGTTGTGGGGGGTCGAGGATCCGCGCATCACATGGATGGAGGAGTTGGGCCGCTACGCGGTTGCGTACACGGCGTTTGGCAAGGGTGGGCCGGGCGTTTCGCTCGCGTTGACCGAGGACTTCGTTCACTTCGAGCGATGCGGTCTGGTGATGCAGCCGGACGACAAGGACGCCGCGCTGCTGCCGCGCCGCATCGACGGCATGTACGCGCTCGTCCATCGTCCGATCGCCGATTCCGGCGCTCACATCTGGATCTCGTATTCGCCGGATCTGCGAAACTGGGGCGGCCATCACATGATGCTTCAGGCGCGGCGTGGCGGCTGGTGGGACGCGAACAAAGTCGGCCTCTCGCCTCCGTTGATTGAAACAGCTCGCGGCTGGCTGATGCTCTATCACGGCGTCCGCTCCAACGCGGCGGGCAGTCTCTATCGGCTCGGCGTCGCGCTGTTTGATCTCGAGAATCCGACAGAGCTCTTGCTCCGAGGGGATGAGTGGATCTTCGGACCCGAGGAGACGTACGAAACGCACGGCGACGTCAACAATGTGACGTTTCCTTGCGGCTACACGATCGGCGCGGACGGCGACACGCTCAACCTTTACTACGGCGCTGCGGACACCTCCATCGCCATGGCCACGGGAAGCATCCGCACCATTTTGAGTTGGCTCGACGAACACGGGAGGACTTCATGAGCAGACAAGCAGTTCGAACGACCGCGGGAAAAGTGCTCCGCAGCGATGACCTGATCGCCGGCGAAAAGGAAGTCGCCGCGGGATTCCTGAAGGCCAATCCGTCTTTCGGAAACCCGTTCGTCGTCCGCTGCGACTGGTGCCGCGAAACGCGCACCCTGTTCCGCGACGAAAACGAAGGCCCGTTCAAACTCACGACGCGCGGCTGGCTCTGCGAACCGTGTAACGTGCGTGCGTCGAGTCAGGAAGTGAAATTTTGATCCGCCAATTGGCTTCGCCCATGCACCCGTTCGCGCCATGAACCTCAAGCAGCGCGACCGGAAGTTTCTGGCTCGCGAATCGGACCCCGAAGACATCCAGGTCGCGCGAACGGATGGAAGCTTCATCTTCGACGTGCGGGGCCGAAAGTACATCGACTTTCTCGCCGGATGGTGCGTCGGAAACTTCGGTTGGCGTGGCGAACACATCCCGGCCCGCGCGACGCGGACTCGCGTCGACTATGTCTATCCCGATTATCTGTACGAGCCGTGGGTGGACCTGGCGGAACTCCTGGCCGAGCTGACGCCGGGCAAGCTGCAAAAGAGCTTCCGCGCCACCGGTGGCAGTGAAGCGGTCGACATCGCGCTACAGATCGCAATGACGTACACGAAGCGCCGCACGTTCGTATCGATTGAAGGCGCATACCACGGCAACACCATCGGCGGCGTCAGCGTCGGTTCGTCCGAGGAAAGAGAGATCTATCCGAATCTGCTCGCGAAGTGCGTGAAGCTGAAGCCACCACTGAATGGGCGTGCCGCGGAGAGACTGGAGCGCATCTTCAAACGCGGAGACGTAGCCGCATTGATCATGGAGCCGATCAGCCTGAACCTCGGCGTGCTGATTCCAGATCCAGAATTCATGAAGAGCGCCGCCGCTTTGTGCAGGCGCCACGGCGCGCTGTTCATCGCCGATGAAGTCGCGAGCGGTTTCGGCCGCACCGGAAAACTATTTGCGTCGGAGCACTACGGGTTGGAGCCTGACATCCTGTGCGTCGCCAAGGCTGTCACCGGCGGCTTTGCGCCGTTGGGCGCGACGATCACGACTGCCAGAATCGCGGATGCATTGAAGGAGAAAGCCAGCTTCTATTCGACCTACGGCTGGCATCCGCACAGCGTGAGCATTGCCATCGCCAATCTGCGCTGGCTCGAGAAAAACTCCCCGCGCGTTCTGCGGCACGTCGAGAAGTTGAGCGGGTATTTCGAACAGCGTCTCCGTCCCATGGCACGTACGGTGCGCATTCGCGGTCTCGCCATCGCAGCCGACCTCGAAGAAGAAAAGAGGGCGAACGCGGTCGCCGAGCGCTGCCGCAAAAAGGGTCTGCTTCTCACGACCGCGGGTGCATGCCTGACGATGTTCCCACCGTTGACGATGGACCTCATGACCGCGGAAGCGGGCCTCGACATCGTCGCGGCAAGCATCTGACGGCGAAGCGCCCGGTGAACCCGGTCGACCGGGCGACGGGGGGCCGTGTAGATAATCGGAAGGCGAAGTCTACAATCGCTTGTTTGATGGATCGGAAAGCGATCGAGGAACAGTACGGGTCGAGCGCCAACCTCGCCGCGCGCATCGCTCTGCACCGCGAGTGCAGCACGAATCCGTACGGCCTGCAGCGCTGGTTCTTTGACCGGCTGGCGATCACGCCGGGGCAGCGCGTCCTCGAGATCGCCTGCGGCACGGGAAGCCTATGGTCGGAAAACCGCGACCGCATTCCGCGTGACGTGCGGCTCATCCTGTCGGACATCTCGCCCGGCATGGTGGAGACGACGCGTCTGGCGGTGCCTGCAGCCGGCTACGCCGCTTGCGCTCTCCCCGACCTGCCCTTCGGCGACGATTTCTTCGACCTCGTGATCGCCAACCACATGCTGTATCACGTCGAGGAACGGCAGCGCGGGTTGCGCGAGATCCGACGCGTGCTGCGGCGCGGCGGGATGCTCTTCGCGGCAACGAACGGGCGCGATCACCTGCGGGAGATCAAGACATTGATGAGCGACTTCGGAATCGAGGGGGGCGACATCTCGGCGTCCTTCACGTTGGAGAACGGCCAGGAGCAGCTTCGGCAGGTGTTCGGCGAAGTGCGGCGGGACGATTACCCGGACGCGCTCCGCGTCACCGATCCCGAGTTGTTGCTGCGATACGTCGCGTCGATCAGCCCGAGGGTTGAAGCGGTGCGGAAGGAGATGGAGGCGACCGTCGTGGCGCGGATCGCCGCCGACGGCGCGTTTCACGTCGTCAAATCGACCGGCGCGTTCACCGCTCCCAAGGCTTGAATCCGCGCGGCCGCGGAGGGGATGCGCGCCTTCGGCGCCGGGCGTTTGCCGCGGCGGCGTTCGACGCGCGGCATCTGTTTGCGGACCAGCTCAGCGAACGTCGGCTCGGCGATGGCGACTTCGTCCAGGATACGATCGCGGCTTGAGGCCGGCATGCTTAGGAGCATCGCTTCCAGGCGCAAAGCGCTCATCTCGTCGCCGCCCTGTTCGCCGGCTTCAGCGAAGGTCGCGTGATGGTCGGCGTCCTGCTTTCCGGCGCGATCGCTCTCCGCGAAGAGCGTGGCCAGGCCGCCGTCTCCGATGCGAGCGATGAGCTCGGCCAGGTCCGGCAGCCATTCGTCGAACGCGCCGAGGCTGTGCATCATCTCCAGCTCGATCGCGGCGCGATCGTCGTGGAAGAGCTTGAGGAGGTTCCGCACCCGGACGAAGCGGTCGCCACGCTCCCTGCCGTTCAGGATGGCGGCGCGGAGCGGCTCGGCCAGTTCGGGGCGCAGGTGGAAGATGTGAAGCTTGTTGACGCACGAGCGGACGATGCGGATGGCGCACTCGACCGGCCAGGCGTGGATGTCGTTCCAGGCCACGATGGCCGGCGCGCGGTGGACCCAGCTCGGATATCCGCCGCAAGGATCTTCGGCGAAGCCACGAGCAATGGCGCGCTGCGCGCCGCCGGTGGAGAGCATCGTGGCGGCGATGTCGTTGAGGGTCATGCCGATCGGGAGCGGAATGCGGATGCGGTCGATGTTCAGGAGACCGTTCAGCTCCAGGGCAGTGTGGTCGTGAAAGATCGATAGGTCGACTTCGACGCCGTGGGCGCTCCACAGCACTCCCCATCCGGCAAGCCACGGCTGCTCGCCGCAGCGCGAGCGCTGCCGCGGATAGACGTAGCGCGGCAGGAACTGCAGGTCCGGAGAATCGACCGCTTCGCCGATCTGCCGCGCGAGAGTCTCGTCGACCGGGCGTTCGGCGACCATGACGAGGTCGAAGTCGCGCATGCGCAAGGCGTTGCCGCCGAAGAGGTGGTCGAGGAGCGCCGGTGCGCTGCCACCACCGATCCAAACGCGGTTGAGACCGAAACTATCGCGCACGACGCTGGTGATCGCCGAGACGATGGACGAAAGCCGGGCGACCGGCAGGGCCTTCATTCTGTGCATATTTATGAAACCGTTTTCAGGGATTACCGGGAGGGGACCGGGAGCGACGAGGGCAATCAAGTAAATGATAGGGAACTTTCACGCCTTCCGCAAGACAAGCTGCCAATCTTTCCGCAAGACGGTCACGCTGTTCCCCAGCACGGTCACGAAAGCATCGAGGGCTCGACCCGGTGCGCGCGCCAGCAGGCCGGGGGCGCTTTCGTCGGCGAGATCGTAATCGTCGAAGATGGCCAAGCCGCCCGAGCGCAAAAGCGACCACGACAAAGCGGCGTCCTGCAGAACGTCGCCGACGCGGTGCGAGCCGTCGACGTAGACGAAATCGAACTGAGCCGGCTGCAGCGTCCGCAACACCACCTGCGAGCTTCCGATCAGCTTCGTCACCCGCTCCCCCGCTCCGGAAGCGGCGATGTTGTAGTCGAAGTAGCGCTCGAAGTAGCGCAGGAGCACGCTGTCCATCGGAATGGTGAACGGGTCGACGCAGGTGAGCCGGCTGGTGG
>DASXIH010000170.1:0-2288 GCA_036498125.1 Thermoanaerobaculia bacterium | reverse complement strand
CGCGAGCCTCGCGCTTCGGCGATTCAGCGTGCTCGAGGTCGATCCCGTTCTTCGCGTAGATCGCGCGTACGGCGTCGGGCTCCATCGGCGGCTTGAAGCGGAGCGCGGCGTTCGGAACTTTCTCGACATTCGCCGCGGTCGCGACGGGGATCGTGACGTACGCGGTCATTCCGGGGAAGAGTTTGAGGTCGCGGTTCTCGAACTCGATCACGGCGTCGTACGTGACGACGTTCTGCACGGTGGTCGGGTTCATGCGGATCTGCGAGACGGTGCCGTGGAACGTGTCGCGCGGGAACGCGTCGACTTTGAACGTGACCGGCTCGCCGGCGTGGATGCGGCCGACGTCGGACTCGTCGACTTTGGCGTAAACGAGCATCTTCACGAGGTCCTGCGCGATGGTGAAGATCGTCGGGGCCTGAAGCGACGCGGCGACGGTCTGGCCGACGTCGACGTTGCGCGCGACGACGGTGCCGTCGATGGGCGAGCGGATGATGGTGTAGTTGCGGTTCGTCTGCGCGACGGCGACAGCGGCTTGCTTCTGGCTCACTCCCGCGTTTGCCTGCTCGACCGCCGCGGCTGCCGCCTCGACGGACGCCTGCGCCGCCTGGTAGTTCGCCTTCGCCTGGTCGAGCGCCTGCTGGGTGCCGATGTTCTTCTGCTCCATCGAGAGCGCGCGATCGTATTCGGCGTGTGCCTGGACCAGTTGCGCTTTCGCCTTGTTGAGGTTCGCCTTCGCGGCGATGACGTTCGCCTGCGCGTTCTTCAGGTCCGAGGAGGACTGCAGGAGCGCGCCGTCGAAGAGACGCGGATCGATCTCGGCGATGATCTCGCCCTTGTGCACGCGCGAGTTGAAGTCGGCGTTGAGCCTGGAGATGGTTCCGGAGACCTGCGAGCCGACCTGCACGTTGACGACGGCGTTCACGACGCCGGTCGACTCGACGACATCCTTGATCTCGCCGCGCTCGACCTTCGAGCCGAGGTAGGTGACGCGCTTCTCGCGGCTCAGGAGCGGGATCGCGATGAGGAGCACGACGACGACCACGGCGCCGGCGATGATCCAGTTTCGTTTACTCATAGCGGAGCGCCTCGATCGGATCCATCAGCGAAGCCTTGCGCGCGGGGTAGTAGCCGAAGAAGACGCCGACGGCGATGGAGAAGAACGCCGCGAGGACGATCGCCTTCATCGACAGCTCCATCGGCCAGTCGAGCGCGCGGCCGACGAAGATCGATCCGACGACGCCGAAGATCACTCCCGCCGCGCCGCCGACGAGGCTGAGCATGACCGA
This sequence comes from Thermoanaerobaculia bacterium, assembly GCA_036498125.1. GTDB lineage: Bacteria > Acidobacteriota > Thermoanaerobaculia > Gp7-AA8 > Gp7-AA8 > DASXHZ01. The sequence continues at coordinate 1,002 of DASXIH010000170.1, read as the reverse complement.
CTCCGCCAGAAACTGAATCTGGATCGCCTCCTCGGTTGCCCCGACGGAAACGCGCACGCCGATCTCGCGCGTTCGCTCGGTCACGGAGACGAGCATGACATTCATGATGCCGATCCCGCCGACGATCAGCGAGATCGACGCGATGGCGATGAGGAGCATGGTGAGCGTGCGGCTCGCCTCGAGTTGCGCCTGAATGATGTCCTCCGGATTGCGGATGTTGAAGTCGTCGTCTTGTTCGGAGCGGAGATGGTGGCGGTCGCGCAACAACGCGCGCACCTGCTGGCCGGCGAGCTTGACGACGTCCTGCGAGACGGCGGAGCAGAGGATGTCGTCGAGCCAGGTGATGCCCATCAGTTTTTTCTGCGCCGTGGTGTACGGGATGAGGATGGTGTCGTCCTGGTCCTGGCCGGAGATGGAGAGGCCCTTCGGCTTCATGGTCGCGACGACTTTCATCGGCAGCGTCTTCACGCGGATGACTTTTCCGATCGGGTCTTCGGCGCCGAAGAGCTGGTCGCGGACAGTGCGGCCGATGACGCAGACGGCGGCGGCGTGGTCGACGTCGTCCTGCGTGAACGGCGCGCCCTGATCGATGCCCCAGCGCTTGATGTCGAAGTATTCGGGCGAGACGCCGCGGAAGCCGGTGTACCAGTTCTGGTTGCCGTAGACGACCTGCGTCGACTGATCGACGTTCGGCGAGACGGCTTTGATCAGCGGGATCTGGCTCTTGATCGCGGCGGCGTCACCTAGGGTGAGCGTCTTCGTGCCGCGCGGGCCGGTGCGGACGCCGTTGACGGCGCGGCCGCCCGCCTCGATCCAGACGAAGTTGTCGCCGAGGTTGTTGAGCTGCTGTTCGACGCGCGCCTGCCCCGCCTTGCCGATCGCCACGACGCAGATGACCGCGGCGATCCCGATCGTGATCCCGAGGATCGTCAGGATGCTGCGCATTTTGTTGCGGAGAAGGGCGAAGACCGAGGATGCGAGGAGAGCGAGGTAGTTCATCGC
>DASXIH010000169.1:0-1582 GCA_036498125.1 Thermoanaerobaculia bacterium | reverse complement strand
TGGTCGAGGAGACGGACCGTCTCGATTCGGCCCAGCTCACTCCCACGGACGTCGAGGATCCGCGCGGCTACATCCTCCTCGGCTACACGATCGACAGCCGCAGCGGTCTCGGCGCGTTCGCTGACTATTTCAAGAAGCTCGTCGAGTGGCTGAAGACGATGCCGATCGAAGACGTGCTGGCGCAGCCGGAAGTCGCGCAACGCATCGAGCGCCTCCGCCACGACCAGGAGGAGTTCAAGAACCTCCTCCAGCGCAACAGCTTCACGCTCAACAACGTCGTGATCACCGACCTTCGCGAGATCAAGCAGCTCCCGACCGGCAACCGCTTCCTCGTCTACACGCTCTTCCCCGAGCAGAACGTCTCGCTGCGCGTGCACTGGGGGCCGTACCACGAGAGCGTCATCGCCGCCGTCGGGCACTCGATCTTCAACCGTACGTGCAACACCTCGGTCGGCGAGCTGATGTCCCGCTGGGGCGGCGGCGGCCACCGCGGCGCCGGCACCTGCGTGCTCCCGCTCGACAGCGCCGCGGAAGCCATCGATGAGATCCTCTTTGAGCTGCAGGCGAACGGCTGAATGTTCTACCTCCCGCCGTTCACTCGATCCTCTTCGCGTCCTGATCCACCCCGCCCTGATGGAGGATCGCTTTCGTGACGCGCCCTGTGCTGTCCGTGACGAAGCTGATCTGGGCGTCGACCGCCTCCAGAAAGAAGTCGTGGTCGGTCTCAGGGAAGATCTCGAATCGCGGCTGCGCCGTCGCCTGCGCGAAGAGGTGGTTTCCCTCGCGCGTGATGGTGATGAGGAACGTTGGCGCGAGTTGGTACTTGCCGACGTAACGCTCCAGCACCGCCGGATCGACGGCGATCTTCTTGCGTCCTTTCTTCGGCGGCAGGAGCGGCGAGGAAGGGTCGAGCAGATGGAGTCCGATGTCGTCGACTCCTTCATTGGTGGACATGTTGGAGAGCACGACGACGCCGGTGTGATCCTTCGGATCAAACGCGACGAAGGAACGGTAGCCGCCGGTGCCGCCGTTGTGCCACACCAGTTCACGGCCGTCGCCCGTGGTGACGATGTGCCAGCCCAGCGCGACCTGAATTCGTGGCTTCGGCGTCGGGCGCCGCGGGACGAGCATCGAAGCCATCGCGGGCGAGAGCGGTGAGGGCTTCTGGCCGAGGTTCGCGGCGAGAAAATTCAGGAGATCGTTGGCGGTCGAGCGTAACGCGCCGGCGCCGGCCAGCGTCGGGAAGTCCCAGTTCTGAGTTCGCTGGCGTTGCGGGTCGTGACCTTTGGCTAGGCGTTGGCGCATCGAATCGGAAAGCGCGATGGACGTGCTGTTCATCGCCAGCCGAGCGGTGATCCGCGTGCGCACGAGCGTCTCGTAGTCCATACCGGCGCGCAGCGCGAGGGCGTGGCCGAGCAGACCGGCGCCGAGGTTGGAGTAGTCGTACGCCGCGCCGGGATCGCGTGGCAATTGGTAGCCCGCGAGAAATTCGTAGAGTTGCGCGACGGTGTAGTCGGCGTACGGATTGCCGGGGTCCTTCGGCATGAAATTGGAGGGGAGAGAGGGAAGCCCCGAGGTGTGC
>DASXIH010000168.1:0-9328 GCA_036498125.1 Thermoanaerobaculia bacterium | reverse complement strand
GCCCTCGCTCTGGGCGTCGCGGTAGTCGCGCACAGCGGCGCGCCATCGACGGAGGTGCGCGACCTCTTCATCGCCGAAGTGCGAGGCGAACGGCTCCGGGTCGACGTCGCGGAGATTGAAGAGGTCGCGCTTGAAGGCGATGAGCGGCCGGCGCTCGGCGTCGGTGGCGCAGCGCCGCACGGCCTCGAAGACGATGGCCGCGATGGCGTCGCGCTCGCCGGCGAGCCGCTCCTCGGCGGCGATGGCGCGGTCGATCGCGACGACGGTGTTGCTGCAGCGCAGCCGCTGCAGCGCGTCGATCGACGCGCCGGCCACGCGCACGAGATAGTGCGGCGCGGGAGCGTATTGCGTCACGCCGCCCTCCCGGCGCAGCCGCACGCGTAGCGCAGCAGCGCGAGCTCCAGCGTGGCCGCGTTGATCAGCGCCAGACGCCGGTCGAGGCGGAGCGCGCCGGCGCCGGTGACGGCGCGGAAGAGCTCCAGCGCGACGACGTTGCCGATCAGCGACGCCGTCGCCGGAGGCAGCGGGCCGCCGATCTCGATCGACCACCCCGGCTGCGCCGCGATCTCCGCTTCGCGCTCGCCGAGTGCAGCGTGCGCACACGCGGTACACGAGGCGACACCGTCGCCGCTCAGCGGGCCGACCATACTCCAGCGGCCGCGCCGTGTGATCGGGAGGACGAACGATGCGACGCAAACTTCATCGCGCTCGGTCGCGGCGCAGAATGACACCTCGGCGCGTCCCGCAGCGTACTGCTCGATGCGCGCGTCGCGCTCCCCGTCGACCTCGAGACGCCGCGCGCCGAGCTCGATCAGGGCATGGCAGATACCGCGGCGCGCCGGCGAGGTCCCGCGCACGAAGAAGCGTGCCTCGCGGAACGCCGCGGCGCCGCGGCCGAAATGAGCGGCATATTGCGTGATGGGCTCGATCGGCCCGGACGGACGGAGAAAACCGCGCTCGTGCAGGAGCGCGCAGAGCTTCGTCACCGCGTCGCGCTTGCTCTCCGGCAGCGCGGCGAGCATGGGCCGCAACGGCCGCTCGCCCCGGAGATGCGGCGCGAGCCGCTCCAGCAACGGATAGATGTCGCGTCCGCGCAGACTGACGGCGCCGCGCGAGCCCTTGATCTCCACGCCGTCCGCGGTGCGGAGGAAAAGCACGTCGCCGGCGAGGGAGAGCGATTGCTCGAAGAGGTCGTTCATCGTCAGGTCCACATAGGAAAGGTGAGACATGCACGGTTGCGCGGCGGGTCGCCGGCGGCGATACCGAGGATCGGCGTAAGCGCGTCGTAGTCGACGCCGAGGAGGTCCGCAACGCCGCGAGCGTCGAAGCCGAGGAACGGGTGGATGCCGAGACCGAGGCGCACGCCGGCGCGGTAGAAACGCTGCGTGACGATGCCGGCTTCGAAGTGCGCGATGCGGACGCCGCGGTTGCCGTACGCGCGCATCGCCTCCTCGAAGTCGACGGCCAGAAAGACGATGAACGATGCGGCGGCCATGTTTAGATTACCGAGGTAATAGCTCTCTTGCAGCGCGAGCGAACAGTCGCCGCGGGTGCGGAGCTGGAGATGGCTTCCGGCGACGGCGTAGACGCCGGGCTCGACGCCGTCGACGGAGCGGACGGCACAAAAGAGCGAAACGTGCTCGAGGCGCTCGCCGGCGTCGCCGAGATCGCTCGGGTAGCCGGCGGTGACGGCGTCGAGGAGCGTCGACAGCACCGCCGCCGATCTCCTTGCCGGGGCGGTCTGATCGATCCCCGTGCGGCGGCGGAAGACGGCATCGCTCTCCGGCGCGGTCATCAGCGCCGGATCGGGCGGCGGCAAGGCAACGCCGGTGGCCTCGGGCGCGCGCGAGCGCCGCGCGCCGTCGAGCTCGGCGCCGCTGGCGACGGAGGAGAACGCATAGAACGACGTGAGCAGCGGAAAGGGTTTCACGCGACGCGAGCGCTCGAGGCAAGCGTGCGGCGAAGCGCGGCGCAGGCAACCGGCGAGAGGCGTGCCTTGCAGCGGGAGCAGCGCGTACGGAACTTCCTTCTCGGGGTCGAGGCCCAGGAGCTTGCTCACCTCCGCGTCGGCGAATCGATGAACCACGCTGGCGTCGAAGCCGAAGCGCGGCGCGACGGCGAGAATCTGTCCCGCCAGCGAGCCGGCGTCGAGGCCGTGTAGACGCAGCGACGAATGCCCGTACTTGAAGAAGTTCCGCCAGATCGTCACGGTGACGATCAGCGTCATCGACGTCACCTCGTCATCGTGCAATACCTCCAGCGCGTGCAGCGCCGGGTTGTAATAAGCCACTCCGGCGCCGGGCGCACAAACGTAGAGGTTCCACGGAAAGAGCGCGCCGCCCGAGGCGACGGCGCGGAAGTAGTTCAGTGCGCTCGGCGCGAGGAACGACAGCGCTTCGCCGTCCGCAGTCTGGTGCCCGTTGTCGGTGCGCGGCTCGATCTCGATCCGCATCTGCATCGGCGCAGCGGAACAGAAGAGAAGGTGTGCGAGACGGACGAACGGGTCGTCGTCCGGCGGCACATCGTCCGCGGCTGGCACCTCGGCGTCGAGGGCGATCCGCCGCAGCCCTTCGTAGATCTTGAAGCGGTACGGCTCGTCAGCCCAGTCGACGCTCCAGCGCTCCGGGAAGGACGTGGCCGGCCGCGACAGAAGATCGAGGACGGTTCGCCCGGCAGCTGTCTCGCGATTGAGCGAAGTGGGGATCATTGGACGGTTTCGGCGAGCGCGGGCTCGAAGGAAAAGCAAAAGTCGTCGCCGTGAAGCCAGCACGATTCGGCGGCGGCGTGGCGGTCGCGCCGCAACGACTGAACCGTGCCGAGACGGCCATGCATCATCGTCTGCGCGATGCGCCGGTCGAGCGCCGGCGACCGGAGGCCGGTGCACGAATAGATGACGGTGAACGTGACGATGCGTACCGGATAGACGTGGCCGCGTTTCTCGACGATGAAGACGACGCCTTTCGACAGATTACGGCCGCTCCCGGCATCGGGCATCGACGCGGTGATCGGAAGGATCATGCGGCCGCCGTCGCGCAGCCGGTGGAGCCAGCGTGCGGGCGGCGAGGTGATGCCGGCGTTGATGAGCGCGACGTCGAACGCGCCCGGATCGAACGAGGCGCCGTCGCCCGCAAAGACGGTGACGTTGCCGTATGGCTGGAGTGCCTTGGTTGCCTCGGCCACGAGGAGCGGATCGACCTCCAGCGCCACGACGTGCCCCGTGGGCCCGACCAGCGTCGCCAGGATGGCGGTGTAATAACCGGTCCCACAACCCATGTGGTAGACCGTCTCCCCTTCCCGCACCGCGAGAGCATCGAGCCAGAGAGCCATCGTCTCGGGATGGCCGTTGTTGATGTTCTGATCGGCGTTGAGGGCGACAGAGACGTTGCGGTAGACGTGCGCCGGATTCGTGTCCTCGGTGAGCTCGTAGCTGACCTCGCCCCAGCGCACCGGGTCGGGCGCGGCGATCCGCCACGGGCCGGGGCCGAGGAAACGCTCGCGCGGGACGGTGGCGAAGGCGTCGACGAGAGGCCCCGACCGCAGCCCGGCGCACTCGCGGATCTCCTCGGCGTACTGCCGTCGGATGGTTTCAATGTTCATGCGTTGGCGGGTTCCATTTCGGCAAGCAGCTTGGCCGTGAGAAAGGCGAGATACGCCTCCGTGCTGTACGGCAGCCCAAGCCGGTTATTGAGCATGTGCAAGAAGCTGGAAAGGAATCGGTCCATCCTTTCGCCGCCGGCGAGGGCGCGCAGCCGCCGCGCCGAAGCGGCCATGCCGGCGCCCCAGCGGCCGAGCGGATCGGAGGCGGCGCCGCCGCGGAGGTCGTTGGCGATGGCGCGCAACTCCGGCGCGAGATGCCCGTAGCCGCGCTCGAACTGCGCGAGCGCGCTGGCGACGCCGCCGTCGCTCATGGCCGTGTTTCGGAGCGCCGAATCGCAGTAGACCTTCATGAAGCGCGCGAGCCCGTCGCCATCGAGGCCGAACGCCGCGCCGCCGGCAAGCATCGCCCTCAATGCCAAAGTGAGCCGGCGCTGACGGTCGCCGCGCGTCCGAGCAAGAAGGTCGAAGGCGACGTCGCTGGAGAGCTCGAAGTGCTCCTCGGCGATGACGATCCCGTCCGGCCCGCCGTAGCGGTCGATCTCCGGCTCATACACGCGCCACTCGAAACTGTTGTCCGCGTGGCATGGCCCCTTCACGTTGTGCGTGAGGCGGCCGTGGGACGGACGCTGCGTGAGAAACTCGCCCAAGGCCGCTTCGATCCGCGCGGTCACCTCATCTGCCGCGGCATCACCGGCAACGCGCGCCCGGAAGCGGATGTGCGGCCCTTCCTCGTAATAGCGAATGAAGAACACGGCATCGGCCAGACCGTCGCCGCGCAGCGAGACGGCGAGGGGACGGATGCAGTCGAGCAGGAGATCGTCCTGCGCGTCGTAGTAGAAGACTTGGACGCTCAACCAACGGTCGCGCGCGTCAGCCGTCATACGCACCTCGCCGCACGTGAAGCAGGCCCGCCGAGACGAGGCGCATGACAAGCGTTAGGCGCCCCTTCTCATCCAGATTGCCGGGAAGCGACCGCGCCGTGAACGGAGCCTCCGCCGCCACGATCGACTCCAGCGTCTCCGCCGCCGCCAGCGGCAGCTTGAGCCGATTGCCCGGAAACGCCAGAACGAGAGATTCACGTTGGCGCGCCAGATGGCAGATCGAGCCGGGCCGTTGCTCCAGCTCCGTATCGAGCGTGATCGACGGCAGCGCGTCGACGTCAGCGAAGTGCCCGTCGGCGAGCGGCCGCAGCGAATTACAGTAGTTGAGCGCCAGCCGCTCGTGCCCGACGCGCGCGTCCGCTCTCTCCCACAACATGCCGATCAGCGTCTTCAACTTCTCCTGAAACGCGGCGCCGTCCTTCTTCAGCAGCTCTACCGGAAGCGGCCCGCGGAATTCCGGAACTTCCTCGGTCACGGCCTGCAGCGCCTGCGTAACGAGGTCGCTCCACTTGAACGTGAAGACGCCAAGGCTCAGGTGCAGCGACGACTGCGCGTCCATCGTGGAGGCCTGGTGCGGAAAGCCGAGCGGCACGTAGAGGAGATCGCCGGGACGGACGACGGCGTCGACGAGGGGCGTACCGGCCTCCACTTCCAACAACTCCGGCGACGGCTGCGCCGGCGGCGCGTACACCTTCCAACGCTTCGCACCCGAGAGCTGCATGACGAAGACGTCGTGCTCGTCGGCGTGCAGTGCGAAGCCCTGCGACTCCTTCGGCGTGAGGAAGAGCTCCGCGATCAACGTGTGGTGCAGAGCCACTTCGACGCTGCGGCAGAGCGCGGCGACGGCGGGCGAGAGTTTTTCCACGCGCAGCACGACGGTGTAGCCGTTGCGGTAGGCCTCATGGACTGTGGCCACGCGCGCAGGGCGTTCGTCGCCGGGAAGAATGCCACCGAGCCAGCCTGACTGCAGCAGCGTTTCGGCCGGAAGGGGCGTTCCGTTCTTGGTGAGCTTCAATTCGGGATAGCGAACGCGGCCGTGAAGGAGCCAGCCATCGACGTCGGCTATGCCGGCAGTGCCGTCGTAGTAGCGCGGCGCGTCCCGCTCGATGAGAAGCGGCGCGCGCTGCCAGAACTCCGCGAAAAATCGGGACGAGTCGATCGGCTGAATGAGACGATTGAAGTCCATTGAGCTAAACTTGACCCCGCCGCCCAGCAGGCTCGTTGTGAGAATGAACCGCGGAACTACTCGAGCATTACGCTCGAAGAAACGCTGGTGCAGTTGAAGCTGGAAGAGGCGAGGTTTTCCGGATGCCCCTTCGTGTCTTCGCTGAGCTCGACCGGAATGATCTCTTCGATCTGGATATCGTCGAGGGACAGAGACAGTTCTTGCATAGAACCTCCTGTTGGAGACCGTCGAGGCCGATCTTTCGAATCGGCGCTTGCGGAATGCCTGCTGGGCGGCGGTCCGGCAGTATATGGCCCTGCCGCGCTTCTGTCAATAATTCTTCGCCGAAGCCATGGGTGCGTCCGGCGAAATGGCCCCCTACCTCTTCACCAACTCGTACCTTCCATGCGACGTGCGCCGGATGATCCCTTGGCGCGCCATGCGTTGGAGCAGGCTCCGGACCGTCGTCGGCTCGATGCCGCCTTCGCGGGCGACGTCATTCGGGGAGATCGGGCGTTCGGGGTACTTTCGGATCACCCATAGCGCGAGATCGCGCGACGTGGCGTTGGTGCCGGGAAGGACGTGGGCGCTGGTCGCTTTTCCGAGCTCCGACATGCAGACGGCGATCTCGGTCTCGACCGAGCTGCGCTCGGCGTCGAGCTCCGCGAGGCGGTTCTGGAGTTTTTGAAGCTTCAGCGAGAGCTCGAGGACGTTGTTCGGGACACTCATCAGGCAAAGTTTATCTAAAATCAACCAACTTTGCGCTATTCAGAACCTTCAGTTGGCTGTTTTCAGCGAACTTCGCGCTAAAAACACCCGACTTTGCGCTAATCAAAGCGAATATCTTGCTGTGAATACTCCGCTTTTGGCTAATTAAATAGAAGTCTTGGGTGCAATTAGATGACTTTTCGCTGACGATAGCCAAATTTTAGCTACCGAAGCCGCCGGTGTAGACTTACACGGCGGTGAGCCAGCTCGTCTTCCTGACGTTCTTTCTCGGCCTCGTCTCGGGACCGCAAACCGTCTCGCTCAGCGCGTCGCCCGACATCCGCACCGTCGCGATCTTCCTCGACAGCCAGAAAACGGTCACGCTCCAGCCTCCATTCACCGGGACCATCGACCTCGGCAACCGCCTGGTTCCGCGGCAGCTCGAGGCGGTCGGCTACGACGGCAAGGGCAACGAGCTGGCGCGTACGACGCAGGTCCTCAACGTTCCGCACCCGCCGGCCGAAGCGACGATCCTGCTGTCGAACGGCAACCGGCGGGCGGAGATCCGGTGGATGGAGAAGGCGCACGATGCGCCGTCGGAAGTGCTCCTCGACGTCGACGGCGCGCGCGTTCCTCTCGATAACAAACTCCAGGCGGACCTTCCGGCGCTCGACCCGGCGAAGCCGCACGTGATCGAGGCCGAGATCCACTTCCCCAACGGCGCGGTCGCGCGGCATGACGTGACGATCGCCGGCGGCAGCTACTCGAGTGCGGTGGACGCCGAGCTGACGCCCGTCGTCGTGAAAGACGTCGCGCAGCCGGAGAAACTGGGAAAGTGTTTCAACGCGCGCGTGTCTGCGGTCGAAAAGGCGCGTGCCCTGGTCGTCGTCGTGAAGGACCCCGATCCTCGGCTCATCCTCCGGAACTTCGCCCACGAATACCTGTATCCCGACTGGCCCGACAGCGAACTAGCACGCGATGTAGCGCGTCTCGACGCGCACACGACGGAGAGCCTGGTCTGGCCGGTGATGCAGATCCGGACGCGCGAAGGAAATCCGACCGTCGACGTCTACGATTCAAATGGCGGTATCGACGCGCACTACTTCGGGATGCTCTGGACGCTCACGCGGGCCAACCGCGACATCCCTCACGCCGCACCGCGCCGGTATGCCGACGCCGTCGCCGTCGCGGGAGCGATGGCGGCGGAGCAGGGAACGCGGCGCGCGGTGGTGCTCCTGCTGCAACGGAGCGGAAAAGACGAGAGCCAGCGCGATGCGGCGACCGTCCGCGACTATCTCCGCTCGCTCGGCGTCCCGCTGCACGTCTGGTCGATCGGCGCGACGAAGGAGCAGCGGCAAGCGTGGGGCGATGTGACGGACGTCTCGACGCAGGCACGGCTCAACGGCGCGGCGAAGCAGCTCCGCGAGGATCTAGCAAGTCAAACCGTCGTCTGGCTCGCGACCGATGCGTGGCACGCGCTACGTGCCGCCGCGAATCCGTGTCACTGAGCCGGCTGGTCTGCTTCGATCTCGAACGGCTCCTTCGCGAAGGCGAGCGAGTCGCCGACGCGCATCAGCACCTTCGCCACGTAGTTGCCCGGCGCGAGCATGACCTTCTGCTGGATGACGCGATCGGCCGCCGCGTGCTCCGGGATCGCGAACGTCTTCTCGCTCGAGAGCACCGCAATGCCCTTCGAGTCGAACACGTACAGCATCACCGCGGCTCCCTCGACCGCTCCGTATTGCTTCGAGAGCTGCATGACCGGAACGACCACGTCGACCCGGCCGCCGGCGACCGAGACTTCCGGCGGAGTGCCGCTCTGCGGGGTGTCGTTTTCAATGATGTCGGCCAGTAGCAGCGCGTCGGGGGCGCTTTTCGACGGAACGGTCGAGTTGAAGCCCTTTCGGAACGAGACCGTTGCCTCGGGAGGAAGGTTCTTCACCTTCACGTCGATGTCGTTGTGCCCTTTGCGAGCGGCGACCGGTTTGAATCCGAGACGGTAGACCGCGCTGTAGGACGCCGACAGCTCGTCGAGTGCCGGCGCGAAGAAGTTCTTCCAGTGGATCCAGCTTCCACCGGTGGCGTTCGAGATCCAGAGGAGCGAATCGTTTTCGGAAGGAGGAACGACTGGCGCGCGCTTGCCGGAGGCGGCGTACGGATCGGCGACCATGGCGATGTTCTCGCTCACAAAAGCGCCGGCCGCCCTGCTTGGCGCGGACTGGACCTTTGGGTCGGCGGCGCCGGTCGCGATCGGCGTGAGGTCCACGGCGTGGAGATAGACGTTGGCCGACTGGAACCACTCGGCCATCCTCTTGACGGCCATGAACTGCCGTTCGGGATCGGCGTGGAACCCTTCCGAGAAGAGGATGACGTGTTTGAATCCTTCCAGATCACGCAGACGCGCGGCGAGGCCGGCGTAATTGTCGATCCGATCGATCGCGAGCCGCGCAGCGAGGTCCTGCTGAGCCGCGTTCGCCTCCGCGAAGATATCCGGGAGCGGATCTTCGCCGCGCTTCCCAATTCCCTCGGCGTCCCCTGCTGAGGAAGCGCCCCACCCGCCGGCCGTTTCCCGTTCGGCGCCCGTGATGGAGAGTCCCAGCGCGTCGTGCGCGTGGGTCGGGGCGAGTTCCAGGATCGCGCGGCGGATCGCATCGTGATCGCGCAGGAAGGGGATTGCGAGCTCGATCCCCTCTTCCCTCACGACCGCCACGGAGAAGAGATCGCCCGGGAGGGCGTGATCGACCATGCTCATCGCGGCGCGCCGGCTTCGTTCGATCTCGCCGAGCTGGCCGGGGCGTGTGATCACGAGATCGAACAGGAGCAGAAAGAGTCGCCGGTCGCGGAGCTCAGGCGTCGCAGCCGCCGGCGCAGGCGCGGACGCGGCTTGTAAAGGGGCAACTGCAGGAGCCGGCCGCGGCGCCTTGAAGTCGACCATGTCGAAGTAGTCGATCGGCTGCGGCTTCCCGTTCACGAAAAG
>DASXIH010000167.1:0-3463 GCA_036498125.1 Thermoanaerobaculia bacterium | reverse complement strand
ATCGGCGCGGTTGCCGGTGCGCTCGTGGGCGGCACGAAGGGCGCCGTGGTCGGTGCTGCGTTAGGAAATGGCGTTCAGTACGCGCGTCACACCAGCAGCAGGCGACACTATCGGGTGCGCCACATTGCCCGCCGGCACTCCCGCCGGACGGTAACGACCACAACCTATCGCCGCTACTAAGCGTTCCACGCGATCGGGGCGGATCATTCCGTCCCGATCACCCACTTTTCATACACGTCGCCCGGCAACTCACGCACGAAGCGCGACGGCTCCATCAGGATGTCCATTCCGGAGCGATCGCGCGCCATCACCGGAAAGACGAGATACAGCTCCTGCTTTGCGCGCGTCACCGCGACGTAGAACAGGCGCCGTTCTTCCTCTTCGCCCGGAATGACGATCTCCGTCGCCGTCTCGCCGGCAGGCACGAGCGCCTCGAACGCTTCGTGGAGTTGTCCTTCGGGGACTTTCACGATGCCGCCCGGAACGCGCAATGCGCGCTGCGACGGGAAGCGCCCATCCGCGAGCCAGATGATGAAGACGATGCGCCACTCGAGCCCCTTCGCCTGGTGCACGCTCGACAGGACGATCTTCTCGTCTTCCGGCCCGACGACCGCCGTGTCCTCGCCCGCGATCGGGTTCGCGAGCGCGACTTCGTCGAGGAACGTGTTCACGTCGTCGTACCGCAGCGCGTACTGGGAGAGTTGTTCGAGGTCGTCGAGCCGCGCCTGCGAGTTCGCGAACTTCGCGCGCGCGTAGTCGCCGTAGCCACGCTCGACGATCAGGCGGATCGATTCCGAGGGGTTGTGCTGCATTCCTTCGCCGCTGAGCATGCGGAGGAGGTCGCGTGCGTTGTGGAGACGCGGCTCGTTCCCGCGTAAGAACAGATCGAGCGGATCGGACGCCTGGCTGATCCGTCCCCAGACTTCGGCCGCCGTCTTCTCGCCGACCTTCGGATAGAGCTTCAGCGTCCGCTTCCACGCCAGCTCGTCGCGCGGATTCGTGACGATCTTCAGGTAGGCGATGACGTCCTTGATGTGCGCCTGCTCGAAGAAGCGGACGCCGCTCCGGATCTCGTACGGGATCAGCCGGCGCGAGAGCTCCATCTGCAGCTCCAGCGACTGGTAGTGGGAGCGGTAGAGCACCGCGATGTCGCCGAGGCTCTCGCCTTCGTCGCGTAGCTCGAGGATGCGCTGCGCGATGAAGGAGGCCTGCTCGAAGACGTCGTCGACGCCGACCACCGCCGGGTCGGGTCCGTCGCCGCGCACGGCGTGGAGCTCCTTCTGAAACTGATACCGGTTGTTCGCGATCGTATGGTTCGCGAGCTTCAGGATCTGCGGGGTGGAGCGGTAGTTCGTCTCGAGCTTGTAGATCCCCGCGTCGGGAAAGCGGAGCGGAAAGGTGAGGATGTTCTCGAACGACGCGCCGCGGAACGAATAGATCGACTGCGCGTCGTCGCCGACCACCATCACGTTGCGGCGCTCGCTCGCCATCAGGTCGACGACGTCGGCCTGCAGCTTGTTCGTGTCCTGGTACTCGTCGACGAGGATGAAGCGGAACTTCCGCTTCAGCGCGGCGGCGATGGCCTCGTGCTCTTCGAGCAGCAGCTTCCAGTGGACGAGGAGGTCGTCGAAGTCCATGGCGTTCGCATCGCGCTTCCGATCCTTGTACTTGCGGAAGACGTTCACGATCTCGTCGCGGTAGATGGCGAAGTGCGGGTAGTTGTTCTCAAGCTCGATCTCGAGCGGGGTGCGGGTGTTGATCAGGAAGGAGTAGATGTCGAGGAGGACGTCGCCTTTCGGGAAACGCTTCTCCATCGTCTTGATGCCGAGGGCGGAGACGGCGCCCTCCATCATCTCCTTGGCGTCTTCGTCGTCGAGGATGGAGAAGTTCGGGCGGTATCCGATCGCCTCCGCGTGCTGGCGGAGGAGGCGGTTGCCGACGGAGTGGAACGTCCCGCCCCAGATCCGGCGCGTGTCGATGGTGACGAGTTGCTCGACGCGCGAGAGCATCTCGCGCGAGGCCTTGTTCGTGAAGGTGAGGAGGAGGATGTCCGACGGGTCGATCCCGTCTTCGATCAGCCGCGACACGCGATAGGTGAGCGCCCGCGTTTTCCCGCTGCCCGCCCCCGCGATGACCAGCATCGGCCCCTCGGACGCCATGACGACCTCGAGCTGTTCCGAGTTGAGCTCCTGCTCGTACGCGACCCGGTATTGCTTCTTCGGTTTAGGCGCGGGCTTGAGGGTGTATTTGCGGACCTTCTCCACGACCGCTGAACATAGCAGAATGACGCAGTGGGACCTGTCGTAGCTTTCCAGGGCGAACGCGGCGCGTTCAGCGAAGAAGCGGCGCGCAAGCTCCTCGGCGATGCGATCGAGCCGCTGCCGTGCGTCACGTTCGACGACGTGTTCGATGCCGTCGCGCGCGGCGAGGCGGCGTGCGCCATCGTGCCGATCGAGAACTCGCTCGCCGGCTCGGTGCTCCGCAACTACGAGCTGCTCGCAGCGCGCGATCTGGTCGTTGGCGGCGAGGTGTTTCTTCGCATCAGCCTCAACCTGATCGGTCTCAAGGGCGTGCACTTCGAGGAGATCAAGAAGGTCTACTCCCATCCGGTCGCACTGGCGCAATGCCACCGCTTCATCGCTGAGCACAAACTCACGCCGGAGCCGGCCTACGACACGGCCGGGAGCGTGAAGCAGCTCATCCGGCACGGAGCACGCGACGAGGGGGCGATCGCCGGCACGGCGGCGGCGGAAATCTACGGGGCGGAGATTCTCGCGCGCGGGATCGAGGACCATCGCGAGAACTTCACGCGGTTTCTCCTGGTCGGACCGTCGCCGAAGTTGCCGCAGCTCCCGCCGTCGAAGGGCGTCAAGACGACGATTCTCTTCCGGACGGCGAACAAGCCGGGCGCCCTCTTCCGCGCTCTCGCCGCCTTCGCGCTCCGCGACATCAACCTGAGCAAGCTCGAGTCGCGCCCCATCGAAGGCCGCCCGTGGGAGTACTCGTTCTATGCGGACTTCTCCGGCGACGCGACGGAGCCCAACGTCGCGCGCGCCATCGCGCACCTCAAGGAGATGTGCGAGAGCGTGCGGGTGCTCGGGTCGTATCCGGCCGCGGAGTTCTGAGGGCGTTACGCGTAACGCGTAACGATTTCCTTGCCGCGTGGCCTGCGTGAACCTAAGTTAGGACCTTCCGGTCAACGAAAAATTTGGTGTAGGAGGAGAACCGTGAACAAACCACGCTTGGTCCCGGGTCTACTGGTCGTCCTGGTCATTCTCTGTGTAGTGGCGGCGTACGCGGCGGCGCCGGCTGCGAAGAAGGCTCCCGCCGGTCCGACGGACGCGCAGCTCATCGTGAGTGCCATGAGCGCGGCGCCGGCGGGCATCGGGAAGGCCGCTACGATCGTCAACATGACGGCGGACGGGAAGATGCGGACGCTCCGGCCGGGGTCGAACGGCTGGAC
>DASXIH010000166.1:0-4434 GCA_036498125.1 Thermoanaerobaculia bacterium | reverse complement strand
GGTCATGGACGTTTAGCGCGGACCGGTCACCTCGATCAACTGGCCCGGCTTTACCTGCGCGATCGCATCGAGGATGGGCGGTAGCAGCGGATGAAGATCACGCATGCGATTTCGGACACGAGACACGAGTACGACGCCGATTCCGATTCGCTCGAGATTCTGTTGGTGCCGGAGAGCCTTGTCCGCGGTAAGGAGGACTTCAAAGCTGGCATCGACGGCCGCGCGCAGCAGAACGCCGTTTCGAAGCCCCAACCATTCACGTGCTCGGACGGTTGAGACTTCGTGATTTTTGAGTTCAGCAGCGAGGGCGACTGGCAGCGACTCGTCAACGAGAACTCTCAACCGCCGACGACCGCCTCCTTGGCCAATTCGAGTGCCGCGATCGCCTGCTGGCGAGTCACCGATGGGAATTGCTCCAGGAACTCATCCAGCGAGTCGCCGGCTTCCAGATAATCGAAGAGGTTGTAAACAGGAACGCGCGTTCCGACGAAGACCAGTTCACCTCCCATGATCTCCGGATCGCTGTGGGCGACTTCATCCTTCATGAGCACCCGCCAATTCTACCGGAACGGCCGGGTCGCGGGGCATCGTCGCGCGAGGCTCTGTAAGCGAAAACGTCAGGCAGCTCGGCACCCGTACCAAACGGCCTGCAGAGCGACACCAAGCCTGGAGGGGCGGACGCCCTCGTCCGCCCAGCCGCGCGAACGCGCGGCTACGTTGGTTCGCGCTAGAATTCACCCGATGGGCAGACTTCTGGCGCAAGCCATCGAAGAAGCTCAGAAACTTCCTGACGATGAGCAGGAAGCGATCGGCGCGTGGCTTCTCGCTGAAATCGAGTCGGAGCGGCGTTGGGACGAATTGTTCACGCGTGTTCCATCCGAAACTCTCGAGAGAATGGCGGCGGAGGCGCTGGAGGACTTTCGCGCCGGCCGCACCACGCCTCTCGATCCTGATCAACTTTGAAGAGTGCGGATTGCGCGACACATGAGAGCCGCGGAGCGGCGACATTCCCCGCAGGCTCGATGAAATGTCGCCGCTCCGCGGCTTTCATTTTCTATCCGATCGAGGTCCCAAGGCTCACGCCTTGGGCTATTGATATATCGCCGCTTCGCGGCTCGTGTCCAACCCTTCGCAGCCGCTTCGCGCCTACTTCACGCCCTCCACCCCATCCGGCCACCCGCCTGCTACGAAGGCGCGGATGGCGGTCAGGAGCTGATCGGTCTTTTCCAGCGGCGCCGACAAAAACCGGGCGGAGGGGAAGCTGCGGGCCCAGTTGTGGGCGGCGGGATCGGCGCCGGTCGAAGCGACGACGAGGACGGGCATGGTGATGACGCGGAGCTCGCGGGAGCTGCCGGACATCGGAACGGGGGCGATCTGGACGAGGCGCTCGATGTGCTCGGGATGGTCGCGGGCGTAGGTGGCGACGATGTGCGCGAACGGGCCGTAGCCGACCGGGATGACGCGGTCGATGTTGAAGTGGCGGCGGACGGTCTCGAAGTCGCGGAGGTCGTAGTCGAAGCCGCGGCGGTCCTCGGCCGACGACTTCCCTCGGCCGCGCGGGTCGTACGCGATGACGGTGCCGCGGTCGATGAGCGTGGCGACCGACTCCCAGGTGAGGTGCTCCAGCGGGACGATGATCGCGGGGCCGCCGCGGCCGGACTTCATGTAGTGGAGCTTCACGCCGTCGGGCGTGTCGATGAAGCCTTCGTCGATCGGCGATGAAGAGCCGGGGCCGTCGAAGAGGATCTTCCACTCCCCGTTCGCGTTCTTCTCCCAGATCGAGGAGTAGATGCCGGCCTGGTTGCCGTCGCGGTCGAAGACTGGGCCGGTAGTCAGACCGATGGTGCCGGCGCCGTTGACGTAGACGCGCTCGGGACGCCAGGTGAACGGCGCGACTCTCTCGCTGAAGAACGGCGTCCACCGTCTTACGATCTCGTCCTTTCCGACGAGCGTCACGCGCGCGGTGAGGAACGTCGCGTCGTCCGCGACGTAGGAGAAGAATTTCTCCGCTTTTTGATCGGCGAACGCCTTCGCGAACGCAATCTCGACGCTGCGGACTTCTTCGACTGCGTCGGCAAAAGCGGAGGTGGCGAAGAGAAGGAGGAGGACGGCGAGAACGCGGCGGATCATCGTCTGAAGAGGTTCTTCAGGATGAACAGCAGGTTCGCCGGGCGCTCGGCGAGGCGGCGCATCAGGTACGGATACCACTCGGTGCCGAACGGGATGTAGACGCGCATCCGCCATCCTTCGCGGACGAGCTGCTCCTGCAGGTCGCGGCGGACGCCGTAAAGCATCTGGAACTCGAACGCGGTCGGGGGGATGCTTTCCGCGCGCGCGAACGCCTTCGTCGCCTCGATCATGTTCGGGTCGTGCGTCGCGATGCCGTGGTACGTCCCGCTCTTGAGCAGGATCTTCATCAGCTTGACGAAGTTCGCGTCGACGTCGGCTTTGTCCTGGAACGCGATCTCCGGCTTCTCTTTGTACGCGCCTTTGCAGAGACGGATGCGGATGCCCGAGGCGCAGAGGTCGCGGACGTCGGCCTCGCTGCGGTGGAGGTACGCCTGGATGACGGCGCCGACGCTGCCCGCGTGGCCCGGCTGCGCGTGCAGCTCGCGCACGAGGTCGAGGGTCTTCTGCGTGTACGGCGAGCCTTCCATGTCGACGCGGACGAAGTTTTTCGCGCGGACGGCGTGGTCGACGAGGTCGCTTGCGATCGTACGCGCCAATGCCGGGTCGACGTCGAGGCCCATGTGCGTCAGTTTCATGCTGACGTTCGCGTCGAGCTTCCGCTCGGTGATGTCGTCGATCAGCTCGTGATACAGCGCCGCGCTCTCCTTCGCCTCCGCCACGTTCGTGACGTTCTCGCCGAGGTTGTCGACGCTGACCGACATGCCGAGGGCGTTGGTGCGGGCGGTGGCGTCGAGGGCGTCGGCGACGGACATCCCGGCGACGAAGCGGCCGGAGACCTTCCGCCCCATCGCCGAGCGTTCGGCGATGCGACGGATCATGCGGTTCTCGGAGAGGGCGATGAAGATGGTTCGGAACATTCGAAGGCGCGTGAAGCGGGCGCGATTCTACACGGTCTTTACACCGTCTTTGCGAGGGTGACGGCCGCCACGGACGCCGCGCCTGCGCGCAACAACTCGCCCGCGCAGGAGCGGAGCGTTTCGCCGGTGGTGCAGATGTCGTCGACGAGGAGGATCGCTTTGCCGTTCGCGCGCGGAGAGGCGTGGAACGCGCCGCGGACGTTGTTCGCGCGTTCGCTCCGCGGGAGACGGGACTGGGTCGCGCGCTCGCCGCGTTTCGTCAGCAGCATTTCGCAGGCGATGTTCGTCCGCTTCCCGAGGGCCCGCGCGAGCCGCTCCGCCTGGTTGTAGCCGCGCTTCCGCTCTTTCGCGCGAGACATGGGGACGGGGACGATGGCGTCGAACGCTACGTCGACGATCAGGTTTTCGAGGAGCGAGGCGAGCGCGTCGTCGAGGAAGTCATGGCGCTCGAATTTGAACGCGTGGAGCACCTTCTCCAGCGCGCCGGAGTAGCGGCCCCACGCATCGCAGAAGAGGAGGTTGCCGGGATCCACCTGGCAGTCGATGCAACGGTTTGCGTCACCTGGCAGCGGACGAGCGCAGGAGACGCATTTCGTGCCCGTAATCTTCGGCAGCGCGTCCCAGCAGCCGGCGCAACAGGATGCCGTCCGCGCCTTCCACGGCAACTCCCGGTCGCAGACGATGCACCACGATGGGAGGAGGACATCCAAAAACACTCCCGGATTGTAGCGGAACGTCTTTCGGCCCCATGCGTCTCAAGGAGTGCATGTTGAACAGGCACACTGGTTCCCCTATATTGCCGGCCATGAAAAGAGCCGTCCTCGCCGCCGCCGTCGCCCTACTCGCGCTGCCATTGGCAGCACAGACCTCGCCGTTGGCGAATCAGATGTCGCAGTTCGGCATCCTCTTCGGTGGCAGCAAGCGGATGAACGACCTACCCGGGACGCAGGGACGCTCCGACGTCAAGGACTTCAGCTTCGGGAACTCCGTCAAGGAGATCTACGTCGGCACGCGGCTCGAGCCCGACACGATGTTCAAGATCAAGGTGGGTGAGATCAACGTTCCGGTGCTGGTCAGTGACGGCACCCCCACCGGCGGGTTCAACAAGGTCAAAGGAAAGATCGACCACATCGACGCGATCGTCGACTACCGCTTCTCGGAGTCGTTCGGCACCACCGGCATCTTCGGCGGCCTCGGGATGTACCGCGCCACCGCGCCGGGAATCGCCGACGACACGAACGCGGGCCTCAGCTTCGGCGTGAACGCCGACCTGCCGCTATCGAACCGCTACGGAATCGTCGTCGAGGGGACGTATCACTACCTCCACCTCGACCCGCGCCAGCGCTTCATCACGGCGACCGGCGGCCTGCGCATTTCGTTCTAAAGG
>DASXIH010000165.1:0-28423 GCA_036498125.1 Thermoanaerobaculia bacterium | reverse complement strand
AAAGCGCATCCTTTAGCTCCTTCCTTGAATCGTCAGTTTCCTACATCGAAGGAGTGACGCGGAACGGCAGTTTTCACACCCCTTCGGCTCACCACAGAACGAAAAGATTACTTTCGCTGGAGAGTGATTCACAATGGATTCGAAGTAGTACGTCGCCGATGAAGCTTTTCCTAGCCGTTATCCTGTTCAACACACCCATCAAGGAACCGCCCCCACTCCCGTCAACGCGCCGTGCGGCCGTGAAGCACTTCGTTCCCGTGCGTCATTTGAATCGCTCTTCCTTGATCTTTTCCGCGAGAAAGACCTTGAGCAACGACTGGTACGGAACATCCCGCTGATTCGCAAGAAGCTTCAGCTCCGCGATCATCGACTCGGGCAGTCGTAGCGAGATCGTCCGAAGCGTAGGGCGAAAGTTCGGAAGAACGAGCTTCTGCGCCTCCGACCAGTCGATGTATTCGGTCGAATCCGCCTTCGACCAGAACTCTCGCTCAGCGTCTTCATCCTTGAACTTGGGTATCTTCTTCAAGCGTGTCATACGATCTCCGCTCACGGGCGTTCATGTCGCGAGCTGATATGGGCCTAAGCGGCTACGCAACTCCCGAAGCAGTTGGTCACCCGAAATGGTTTCGCCACGATCGCCCTGCGCCATGGACTCCAGAAGAACGGCTTTCAGTTCCGGAGTGACTTCGAAAATCTCTTCGCCATCCAGCGCGATGAGAGTCACCTCGGCCCTCGGTTGCATGCTGCGGTAATTGTAGCGGCGCCCGAAGTTGACGGAAGATTTTCGGGCGGGCAGGGTTCCCGGAGCCTATCGTTTTCCCATGCGCCTGCTGGCGTGCCTTCTACCGCTGCTCATCGCTGTCTCCGGTACGGATAAAGCCGATACGTTCCATGCGTCGGTGGAACCGATCCTCGAGAAGCGGTGCATGCCTTGTCACTTCGCGGGCGGCAAGATGTACGGCAAGCTCCCGTTCGATCGGCCGGGGACGGTCGTTTCGCTGGGAGAACGAATGTTCACGCGGATCAAGAATGAGAATCAACGCGCGATCATCCGGAAGTTTCTGGCGGAACAGAAACGCCGCTAGAGACGGCTTATATCGATCCAGCCGCTCGTTGGCGGATGATTCGCAAGCCAACTGGGACTGATGATCCCTCTCTTCTTCGCCGTACTCGCCTTCTCCGCACATCAAGGCAGCGCCGTCCGGGTGAGGGTGCCGAACGAGCCGGGCGTGAAGTCGGTGCATGTGATGTGGCTGCAGAAATCCGTCCCGGCGTTTCGGGCGGGCGACGGCTGGGCCACGATCCTCGGCGTCGACCTCGACGCGAAGCCGGGCGCGCATGAGGCGGAGGCGGTGATGGCGATGGCGGATGGGCGCGTCGAACGGCGCGAGATCACGATCGACGTCGAGGCGAAAAAGTATCCGACGCAGCCGCTTCAGGTCGCGGAGAAATTCGTCGAGTTGAGCAAGGCGGCCATCGATCGGTCGGCCCGCGAGAACAAAGAAGTCGGCGCGATCTACCGCCGGATCACCAGCGAGATCGTTCCCGATGAGCCGTTCTCGGTTCCCATTCCGGGTGAGACGGGAACGAACTTCGGATCACGACGCATCTTCAACGGCGAGCCGCGCGCGCCGCACTCCGGCGCCGACTTGCACGCAGCGAAAGGGACGCCGGTGCATGCGACGAATCGCGGCCGCGTAGTTCTCGCGAAGCCGCTCTTCTTCACCGGAAACACCGTGATCGTCGACCACGGCCTCGGCATCTATTCGCTGTACGCGCACCTCTCGCGGATCGACGTAAAGCGCGGGGACATCGTGAAGAACGGCCAGCTCGTCGGCCTCTCCGGCGCCACCGGCCGCGTCACCGCTCCGCACCTGCATTGGGCGATGCGCGTCCAGGGAGCGCGCGTCGATCCGTTCTCGCTGGTCGGCGACTAGCCCTTATCCATGTACCGCCCATGCCCCACCCGCCGGATCACGCCGCGTTTGGCGAGGCGGGCGAGCTTGGTGCGGAGGTAGGCGCCGTCGATATTCGACCAGTTTCGCTTGCGAAGGTGCGATGCGAGATCGGTAGAAGTGAAGAACGTGTCGGGATACTGGCGGAAGAGGCGGACGATCTCGACGTCGATCTGAGAGGAGCCGGTCGTCGGCTCATAGACGCCGGTCGTCAGGCGTGTGAAACGGGCGGTACAGTCATCGAGCTCGCTTCGGAGTGCCACTCGCTCGGCTTCGAGGTCACGCAAACGGCTTCGGATATCGGCGATGCGCGTGGCGAGGTCCGAAATGGTGTCAACGCTGTCAGCCATGATGCGAAGTCTATCAAAATGAGCGACGGATGCGTCAAAATGGCGACAGGTACGCCATTGATGGCATGGTTCATGTCATCAAAGGCGCGAGTCGTTTCAAATTACATCAACAGTCGGTCATTTTGAGTTGAGATACGCCATCACTGACATGAAATATGTCAACCATGGCTCGACCGACGCCAATGAAAGGCACGATCGGCCCAATTTGGCGCGGGTCGCTACTTCGTTGACGTGAGTCATGCCTACGATGGCATGAACCGCGTCAAATCAGGCCGCGGGTGGTCTCGCGTGGCGCGGTTGATACACCCCGAGCTTGCCGCCGCCCGGCAATGTGAGCTGCACGAGCATTCCCCACGGCTGCTGGTGCAATTCGCCGCACGGAACGTTCTTCGATTTCATCTCGGCGACGAAGGCGTTGACGTCGTCGCACATGAGAAAGAACTCGTGCACGCCGTTTTCCTCGCTCGGATGCACCGCAACCTCGGCCGGCGGCAATCCGAAGATCAGCCAGCCGTCGTTGACGTCGACGAACGGGAACTTCAGGACGTCGCGGAAGAAGGCACGGTCGGCGTCCGCATCCTTCGAGTAGATGACCGAGTGCGCGCCGGTGATGGCCATCGGAACAGTGTAGCCCCTACGTGCAAACCGCGTCTTGCCTGCGATAAACTGCGCGCTCCGGGTCCGACAAGTCAGAAGGAGGCAGCAAATGCTCAGCCGGCGGCTTTGGCTGGTGCCCCTTGCGCTCGTATTGATCGCCGCGAAGTGCGTGCCGGGAGTGACGTATGTCCAGAAACCGACGACGCACGCGCATCATCGGCGAAAGACCACGAGCTCGTTCGTGCGCGCACAACGCAGCACCTACCGCGACGTGCAGGAGCGGCTGGCGTCGTTGAAACAAGCGGTGAAGCACGACATCGAGATCCACGAGCAGAGTCAGCAAAACGGCGATCCGCTGAATCCACTTGACGACAGCGTGTCCCATGACGAGATCCTCAAGAGCGCACGCGAGCTTCGTGAGGTGTGTGACGAAGCACTCCAGAACACGAAGATGCTCAAGGTCGTCTCCGGCTCTAAACGGAACATCCGCCGGTACCGCGACTATGCGGATGAGGTGATCGCCCGCTTCGGCGGAACATCACCGTGAACCTCCGAGCCGCGATCGTTCTGAGCATTCTTCTGAGTCCATCAGTCGCGCGCGAGGCGGACGTCATGGACGCCGCCGCGAGAAGTGTGATCAAGGTACGCGCGTACAAGGGAACGAAGCTGCTGAAGGACGCGAGCGGCTTGGTGCGTGACGATTTCGAGTACGGAACCGGTTTCGTCGTCGATGAGAACCTCGTTGCGACGGCGAAGCATACAGTGGTGTACGAAGACGGCTCGCATGCTCGTTCGGTCCAGTGTTGGTCGACGGCGGCGAACCGTTACGAAGGCTGCGCCGTCGTGTACGCGAGCCCGGACCGCGACGTCGCCGTTCTCTGGTTCCCGAACGCACCCAAGACGCGGGTGAGCCTCCGCCCCGACGCCGCCCCACCGCCGCGAGGAACGCTGCTCATCACCGGCTTTCCCGACGTTCCGTACGGGCGGCCGCGCCTCATGGTCACGCCCGGCGACCTCCTGGAATGGAACACAGAGTCGCCAGGCGCTGGTGTCCTCCGCGAGCGGAAGAATCTTGCGGCTACCGATGCTTTTGCATTGCCGGGATGCAGCGGTTCACCCGTTTTCTCCGCGGAACAGACCGTCATCGGAATGGTCGTCAGCGTGGTCCAGGACGCGGAGGGCGAATGGAACGGGACCACGTACTTCGTGAAGGCGGCGGACCTCCTGCCGGCCGTCAAGGCCGCACATGCAGCGGTCGCAAAGAAGAAAGGCTATGAGTTTCTCGAGCGGTAGGGTCGCCGCCGCCGTCCTCGCCGGTTTCCTGGCGGCGTGCGCGTCAGCCCCGCCGCCACCGCCACCGCCGCCTTCCACGCCGCCACCGATCCCCTTCACGCCACCGCCGCAGCAGCCGCAGTGTTACGACGAGACGTACTACGTCGGCCAATACAGCACGGCGCGTCAGTACGAAACGTCCTACTTCAGCACTCACGACGAAAGTGAAGGCGCCAAGGCCCTCGACTTGTTCGCCTCATACCTCGAATGCGCGCCGACGGGCGCGTACGCGATCGCCGCACATCTGCGCAAGGCGCGCTTGCACTGCGCGATGGGCAACCTGAATCTCGGGAAAGAGCAACTCAGAGCGCTCGCCGCACATCCACAAGCCGGCGGATCAGAGGTGATTGATGCGAAGTACGTCTTTGATTTTTGCGAGGGTATCGTTGATTTTCGCGGCAATCGTCGCGGCGACGTGCCTCCACGCTGACGACGACGTCGGGTTCAAAGTAGTCCGGCAGTACGAGAAGAGCGTCGCCGTCGACGCACCCGCCGTATACACCGACCACGGCATCCGCCTGGAAGCGAAACCGATCTTCGTGCGGGGAGCGAGGACGACGGCCGAAGCGATCTCGGGATTCGACTGTTCGATCAGCTACCGCGACCCAGCCACGAACGAGTCGGAGCGCTGGCTCTCGCACGAATTTGTCGGAAATCGGCCCGGCACGGAGGAGCGCCTAGGGCCATTCATCAACCACCGGGGAACGGGGTTCATCATCGAGGTGCACGTCCACTCTACGGCGACCGAGGCGAAGCTCGAGTTCCGTCTCGCGTCCGACGGCATCATCGAGAAGTCTGTAGCCACTCACGCGACGACCGCCAAGGGTTTCGTGCTTCTCTACGACACCATTCCCCTTCAGGGCGTACGCGCTTTGAAGAAGGTGTACACGCTGTATTCGAACGTGACGCTCGCTATCGATCTCGTGAAACTCGCCGCCAGCGCGGTCGCATTTGAGGAGTTCGCCGTCGGCATCGTGGTCAGCGAAGCCGTCGGTCAGGTGATCGCGCTGATTCCAAGCGAGTATCGAGGCGTCGTCGGATACCGTTGCCGCCGCTGCGGCCACCGCGGAACGCTAACGAACTTCTTGGGATGCATCGAGCTCACCTGCGACCATTGCAAGAAGAACAGTTCGACGATCTGCTTCAAGACCGTCAACCTCGACATTTCGTTCGCGAGCTAGTCCGTGCTCTCGATGCGGTAGTTCGGCGCTTCTTTCGTGATCACGACGTCGTGGGCGTGCGATTCGCGGAGGCCGGCGGCGGTGATGCGGACGAACTGCGCTTTGGTGCGGAGGTCTTCGACCGACTTCGAGCCGGTGAGGCCCATGCCGGAGCGGAGGCCGCCGACGAGCTGCGGGATCATGGCGCTGAGCGAGCCCTTGTACGGCACTTTCCCCTCGATCCCTTCGGGAACGAGCTTGCCCACTTCGTCGGTGTCTTCCTGGAAGTAGCGGTCCTTCGATCCCTGCTGCATGGCGCCGATGGAGCCCATGCCGCGGTACGCCTTGAACGTGCGGCCCTGGTAGAGGATCGTCTCGCCCGGCGCCTCGTCGGTGCCGGCGAAGAGCGATCCGATCATGACGGTGTGCGCGCCGGCGGCGATCGCCTTCGTCATGTCGCCGGAGAACTTGATGCCACCGTCGCTGATGATCGGGATGTCGTACTTTTCGGCGGCGCGCGCGCACTCCATGATCGCGGTGATCTGCGGCACGCCGGCGCCGGCGATGACGCGGGTCGTACAGATCGACCCCGGCCCGATGCCGACCTTCACCGCGTCGACGCCAAGCTCGATGAGATCGCGTGCGCCTTCATACGTCGCGACGTTCCCCGCGATGAGCGGCGTCGTCGGGTAGAGCTTCTTGAACTGTTTGATCGTGTCGAGCACGGCGGTCGAGTGCGCGTGCGACGAGTCGATCGCGATCACGTCGACCTTCGCGTCGATGAGCGCCCGCGCCCGATCGAGGCCGTCACGGCCGATGCCGATTGCCGCGCCGCAGCGCAGACGCCCGAGGGGATCCTTCGCGGCCTGTGGATACCGCCGCGCCTTCTGGATGTCCTTGACGGTGATGAGGCCCTTGAGGTCGCCGTTCGCATCGACGACGAGAAGTTTCTCGATGCGGTGGTGGTGGAGGACTTCGCGCGCCTGCTCGAGCGTCGTGCCGACCTGGGCCGTGATGAGGTGTTCCTTCGTCATCCGCTCCGCGATCGGGAGATCGAATCGCGTTTCGAACCGGAGGTCGCGGTTGGTGAGGATGCCGACCAGCTTGCCGTTGGCGTCGGTAACGGGAACGCCGCTGATCTTGTACTTCTCCATGACCGACATCGCCTCGGAGATGGTCTGCCACGGCCGCATGGTGACCGGGTCGACGATCATGCCGGCTTCGGAGCGCTTCACCTTGTCGACTTCCTCGGCCTGCCGGTCGGGCGGCATGTTCTTGTGAATGATGCCGAGGCCGCCGTGCTGCGCCATGGCGATGGCGAGCCGCGCCTCGGTCACCGTATCCATCGCCGAGGAGAGGATCGGGATGTTGAGGTGGATGTCGCGGGTGAGGCGGGTGGTGACGTCGACGAAGTTCGGATGCAGCTCCGACTTCGCCGGCTTCAGCAGCACGTCGTCGAACGTCAGCGCGATGGGAGGTGCTTCGGCAAAACGTGCCGAGGGGAGTGCGTCGCTCTGCGAGACTTCGTGCAGTTCGACGCGGCCGATGACCGGGACCTCATCGCGGAGAAGACGTTCGTCACTCATTTGAGGAGTATAAAACACGCCTCCTGCACCGTTATTGCACGCAGAGACGCCGCCCGGCATGCGCTTCACCATCGAGCAGCGCCATCTGACTGATGTGACAGGGAAACCGGTCTCCGAGGATCGGGCGCTTTCCTTCCACGCGTGCGACGCGAATGACGCGGATGACGCCGTGCGTCTCTTCGTGGGCGGCCATTCCGCGGAGGTGATCGGCAACGTGCTGCGCTTCCCCGGATTCCAGGCGATCGCCACGATGCGCAGCGCCGAGGGCGTGTTCACGCTGCAGGTGGCGCCGGCAAGCCAGCAGATGGCGCGGTAGCTACTTCACCGCCGCGAGCGCCTGTTCGAGTTTTGTGACCTGCGGATCGCCGGGACGCATTTGCTTGAGCTTCGTGAGCTGGGCACGGGCGTCGGCGTAGTCCTTCATCTCGCCGTCGACGATCGCGAGGTTGTAGATCGCCTGCCACTCGTCCGGCTGCTCGGTGGCCACTTTCCGGAACGCGTCGCGTGCCTGCTCGTTCTGTCCCGACTGCTTGTAGCAGATGCCGAGGTCCGTGCGGACCGACGGCTCCTCGCGGACGGCGAGCGCGCGGTTGAAGTAATCGATCGCCTGCGGGAACTTGGAGACGTCCATGTACATGTTCCCGAGCTGCACGAGCGAGTCGAAGTCGTTCGGGTTCTGCTCGACCTGCTTCTTGAGCGTGTCGAGACGCTGGCGGACCTGTTCCATCGGACTGCCTGCAGGAGCCGCGGCGGCGGTTTCGGGAGCCGCGGGAGCGACGGCAGACGACGACTGGATCTGGTCCGGACCGGCCAGCTTCGAGCGGGCGAGCTTCGGTCCGATGAGGAAGCTGCCGATGATCAGGCCGAGGAGAAGACCGCAGACGGTGTAGACGACGTTGTCGCGCGACATGTTGTCGCAGCCTACCCGTTCGTGATGATCTCCTTCAACATCGTGTCCTGCAGGTTGTAAATCGCGTAGACGCCGACGTGATAGCCGTTGAAGACGAACGAGAACGCGTAGATCTTGCCGCTGTGGGCGTGGACGTAGCCGGAGAGGCCGACCACGCCCGAGATGTAGCCGGTCTTCGCGTAGACCTGGCGCGCGTACGGCGCGGTGCGGAGGCGGTGGCCGAACTTCGAGTCGGGATCGCCGGAGTACGGCAGCGACGAGACGAAGTCCTCGCGCCACGGGCTGGCCCACATGTAGCGCAGGAGGTGAATGAACGCGTTCGCCGATGCGCGGTTATCGCGCGACATCCCCGAGCCGTCGGCCTGGTGGTACTCGTTCGCCGGCACGCCGATCTTCCCGGTCAGCCACTCGGTGACGGCCGAGGTGCCGGCCTGCCACGTGCCTTCGTGCTTCGTCTCGGCGCCGATCATCTTCACCACCTGCTCGGCGTAGGTGTTCTGGCTCTTCTTGTTGATGACGTAGACGAGGATGTTGAGCGGCGTGGAGTGCTGTGCGACCGGCGACCAGCCCGGACGCTCGTCGCGCGGCGTGATGACGATCTGTCCGTCGACTTTGAGCCCGTTGCGCGCGAACGTCTCATTCGTGACGGTGGCGAAGTACTGAATCGGATTCTCGACCGTCACGAACACCTCGGTCGCTCCCGATCGTGACGGCACGCCGCCGCGCACGACGACCGTGTTCGTGCCGCGGATGCGCGTGATGAACGGCAGCCCGCGGCCGGTGACGCAGCTGTTCTGCAGCTGCAGGAAGTTGGTCGGCGGCTCGAACTGCACCACACATTGCTTCCCCGGCTTGCTCGGCAGCACGCGCACCTGCGCGCAGCCCTCCTGCATCGAAAACGCCGAGACCGGCGCCTCGTACCAGTTGACGAGCTGGTTGGCCGGCCAGGTCGGATGGATGTACTCCGTGTCCATGTAGCCGTACTCGAAGACCAGGTTCCCCTTGATGGTCTTGATGCCGGCGTGCTTGATGTCGCTCACCCACTCCTCGAGGACCGCGGTCGCGTGGCCGTCGTGGAAACGGCCGCCGATGGTCGGGTCGCCGTGGCCGACGACTTTGAGGTCGCCGTCGAGCGTGCCGTCGCTGCCGACGGTGCCGCGCTTGTACACGGTGGTCGTCACCTCGAACGTCGGCTTCAGGAGGTCGATCGACGCCGCGGTGGTGAAGAGCTTCATGTTCGACGCCGGCGCCAGCGGGAGGTCGGGATCGCGTTGCGCGACGACGTTGCCGGTGTCGAGCTCCACGACCTGGAGGCTCGACTGCCCCGACCGCGCGACGGAGCCGTTCATGAGCGAGGTCAATCGCTCCGCCAGGTTTCCGCCGACCGCAACGTCCGCGGGAACGGCAGCAACGGCCTTGCGCCGCGAGGAACGGCGGCGGCGTTTCGCCACCGCTCCGTCGGCGATCTGCAAATTCGTGATTAGGAAAAGAAGCGCGACACCCAAGGCGCGCAAACGACGAGGCGACATTCGAGGCGAGGATAACTGCAAATTCGGTGACACGACCGCTACAAACGGTCAAACGGCTCGGGGAAGGCGAACCGCAGCCGCTCGCGGAGCACGCCCGGACAGACGTCGCGCAGGTGGTCGATCACGTCGGACGGCGCGTAGCGTTTGGAAAAGTGCGTCAGCACGATGAGGCGGTTCTCGAAGCGGTCCGCCACGCGCGCGATGTCGTTGAAGTGGATGTGGCGGTACTTCACCGCGCGCTCCTCGTGGCCTTCCGCGATGAAGGAGCACTCGAGCATCAGCACCTCGGACGTGAAGAGCGCCGGCGACGACTCGAAGATCCCCGCGTCCGTGTCGCCGCTGTAGAAGAGCATCGAGACCTCGGATTCGTCGTGGATGGTCCGCCCCTCGTGCCGCAGCGCCGCGATCTGCGGTCCGTCGAGGCCCGCGTACTCGGGACGGAGGTGGTGCCGCCGCTCGATGATCTCGTAGCCGCGCGCCGGCACGCGATGCGTCGACTGGTGCGCGCGGATGGTGTGGTTGCGGCCGAGGCGGTACGTGTCGTCCGGCGCGAGTCCGATCAGCTCGACGTCGTACTTCGTCCCTTCGAGCCGCTCGTGAATGCGCATCAGCTCGCGGAAGTCATCGAGCGTTTCCGACGGGACGAAGATGTTCCCCCCCGGCATCCGCTGCAGGTGCCGCTGCCCCGCATAGAACGGGATCCCGGCCGCGTGGTCGAGGTGCGCGTGCGTGACGAGGAGGTTCGGCGTCCCGATCAGGAGGTCGGGACAACGCCCGACGTCGAGCGCGATGCCGAGCTCGCGCACGCGAAAGTACGTCTCATGCCCCGCCCGGGAGCGGCCTTCGATGGTGAAGTGCTCGGTGCGGAGACGGAGGTCGCGGTCACTGGTCATTGGTCACTGGTGATTGGTCTTTTATCATCGGGAGACGTGAAGCGTTCATTCGTCCTTGCCGGTCTCGTTCTTTTGGTCGCGCTCGTGTTCGGAAGCGTGGCGACGCATGGGTTCATCAACTATGACGATCCGGACTATTTGGCTGGGGCGCACCACGGGATTCGGTATGCGTTCACGTCGCTGAAGCCGTTCTACTGGCAGCCGCTGACGTGGCTCTCGCTGATGCTCGACGTGCGGCTGTTCGGCGAGCGCGCGGGGGTGATGCTGATCGAGAACGTGCTGCTGCATGCGATCAGCGCGCTGCTGCTGTTCCTGACCTTCTTCACTGCGACGAAGAATGTGAACCGCTCGGCCGCCGTCGCCGCGATCTGGGCGATTCATCCGTTGCGCGTCGAGTCGGTCGCGTGGGTCGCGGAGCGGAAGGACGTGCTCTCGACGCTCTTTTTCATCGCGGCGATGCTCGCGTATGTGAACCGGCGATATGCACTCGTGATCCTGGCGTTCATCCTCGCCGTCATGGCGAAGCCGATGGCGCTGACGCTGCCGGTGGCGCTGCTGCTCCTCGACGTCTGGCCGCTGCAGCGCAAACCGACGTGGCTCGACAAGCTCCCGCTCTTCGCCATCGCCGCGGCGGTCGTCGGGATCACGTTCGTCGGACAGGAGCACGCGCTCGCGTCGATCCCGGTCAGCGTCCGGATCGCCAATGCCATCACCGCCTACGCCGCGTACCTGCGCAAGTTCTTCGTCCCGACGCAGCTCGCGATTCTTTACCCGTACGACTACGGCATCGCGCCGTTCGTCCTCGCGATCTCTCTGCTGATCCTCGCGGCGATCACGTTTCTCGTGTTCCGCAACAAGCATCGGTACCTCGGGGTTGGCTGGCTCTGGTACGTCATCACGATCGTGCCGGTGATCGGCATCGTGCAGGTGGGGGCGCAGTCGATCGCGGACCGCTTCCTGTACATCCCGTCGATCGGCCTGACGTTCGCCCTCGTCTGGTTCGCAGCCGATCATCTCGCGGCGACCACCGCCAAGTACGCCGCGATCGCTGCCGTCGCGATCCTCTCGCTCCTCTCAATCTACCAGACGACGTTCTGGAAGAGCAGCGTCACGGTCTGGGCGCGCGCCGCCGCCGCCGTCACGAACGACAACCCCTCGGCGGAGATGCATCTCGCCAACGCGCTCGAAGTGGAAGGACGGGTCGACGAGGCGATGCCGCACTACGCGGAGGCGGCACGGGCCAGCCACGGCGCGCCGGTGCCGCTGTTCGAAGCGGGCAACGCGTTTCTCCGCGCGAAGCGCTACGCCGACGCGATCTCGCCGCTGGAGCAGGCACTGGCGCTCGATCCGGCGCTCGCCAAAGCCGCCGACTGGAACAACCTCGGCGTGGCGTACGAGCATACGACCGACGCCGTGAAAGCGGAGAAAGCGTTCACCGAGGCGATCCGGCTCGATCCGAACCTCTACGACGCGCGGATGAACTACGTCGCGCTGCTCACCGCCACGAACCGCAACGACCAGGCGCTCGCGCAGCTCGCCGCCGCGTCACGCATTTCGCCGACGTCCGTCGAGCCGCACGTCTTCCGCGCCCTCGTCCTCGCGAACCTCGGCCGTCATTCGGAGGCGGCGGAGGAAGCGGAAGTGGCGCAGAAGATCGACGCGAAAGCGGCGAACGATCAGTTCACGTCCGCACTCCGCCTCGGCCCGAGCGAGAACAACCTCACCCAGTTCATCACCTCGATGCGCTACTCACAGTGAGAGCGTTCAGCCGGTCGATGACGGCTACGACGTCGCGGAGGTCATGGATCGTGGCGTCAGGCTCGATCGTGAGGCCGTGGTCGACGTCGGGGGCGACGGCGTCGCCGCGCGTCTTCGGGATGAAGTGGATTCCGCGCATGCCGCAGCGCTGGGCGCCGTAGACGTCGACGTAGAGGTTGTCGCCGACGAAGGCCATCTCGCCGTAGGCGGCGCCGAGCTGCCGCTGGAGCGCGTCGAAGATCGACGCGCGCGGCTTGCACTCGCCGTGCTCGTTCGAGAAGACCATCGCGTCGATCGAGGGAGCGAGGGCGAGCCGGGCGAGCACTTCGCGGAGGATCGAGCCGGGGGTGCGGCCGGTGTTGCTGATCAGACCGATGCGCAGGCCGCGGGCGTGCAGCTCGCGGAGAACGTCACGCGCGCCGTCGACCGTCGCAGGCAGCGCATGCAGCGGCGCCGAGGCGAAGGCGGTTTCGATCTCGGCCAGGGTCGGCTCGTCGAAGGAGGCGGGATCGAGCTCGAGCTCCTCGAGCAGATGGTCGACCTGGCGGCGGCACGGGATGTCGAGATCGGCCGACCAGTAGAGCTCCTGGCAGCGGTTCCACTGGCGATGATGCGCATGCTCGAGGCGCTCCGCCTCGCGCGCGAAGCCGTGTCGCGTGAGGATCTGTTCGAGCCGCGTCAGCCGCGCCTCTTTCTGCAGCCGCGACTGCTCCGGCGTGTTGGTGATCAGCGTTTCCCAGAGGTCGAAGGCGATGGCACGGATCATGGGCGGTGCGAACAGTTTATGACTTGTGCTAAAAACCACCCTGCATTTCGCCCCGCTCAATTGATTGGAGGAGAAAACCGATGGCGGTAGAGGAAAGAGTCAAATCGATCATCGTCGAGCAGCTCGGCGTCGACGCGGAGGAGGTCACACCTGAGGCTTCGTTCGTTGAGGACCTCGGCGCGGACTCGCTCGATACCGTCGAGTTGATCATGGCTTTCGAGGAAGAGTTCGGCGTCGAGATCTCCGACGATGAGGCGGAGAAGATCCGCAAGGTGAAAGACGCCGTCGAATACATCGAGAAGCACACCAAAGCGCAGTAACGGAACACACCTACACGCTTGACCAGGCGACGCGTAGTCATCACCGGCATCGGCATGATCTCTCCCCTCGGCATCGGCAACGATGCCACGTGGCAGGGGCTGATCGAGGGGAAATCCGGCATCGGCCGCATCACGAAGTTCGATGCGAGCGCCTACCCGTGCCAGATCGCCGGCGAGGTCCACGGCTTCGATCCCGAAAAGTGGATCGAAAAAAAGGAAGTGAAGAAGTCGGACACTTTCATCCACTACGCCGTCGCCGCGGCGCAGATGGCCGCCGATGACGCGAAGCTCGACACCAGCAAGGAAGACTCCGACCGCGTCGGCGTCGTCATCGGGTCGGGCATCGGCGGGCTGCCGCTCATCGAGGAGATGCACCGCAAGCTCATGGAGCGCGGCCCGTCGCGGATCTCGCCGTTCTTCATCCCCGGGCTGATCGTCAACCTGGCGGCGGGACACGTCTCGATCCGCTTCCACGCCCTCGGACCGAACTCGGCGCCCGCGACGGCGTGCGCCACCGGCGCGCATGCGATCGGCGACGCGATGAAGATCATCCGGCACGACGAGGCGGACGTCATGTTCGCCGGCGGGTCGGAGGCGGTCATCACGCCGCTCGCGGTCGGCGGCTTCTCGGCGATGCGGGCGCTCTCGACGCGCAACGACGAGCCGGAGAAGGCCTCGCGGCCGTGGGACCTGAATCGCGACGGCTTCGTCATGGGCGAAGGCGCCGGCGTCGTGATCCTCGAGGAACGCGAGCACGCCCTCGCCCGCGGCGCGCACATCTACTGCGAGGTCACCGGCTACGGGATGTCGAGCGACGCGCACCACATCACGTCCCCCGCCGAAGACGGAAGCGGGATGATGCGCGTCATGCAGCGCGCACTGAAGGACGCCGGTCTCGCGCCGGAGCAGATCGAGTACATCAACGCGCACGGCACTTCGACGGCGGTCGGCGACAAGACGGAGACGGTCGCCATCAAGCGCGTTTTCGGCGACTACGCGTCGAAGGTCGCGATCAGCTCGACGAAGTCGATGACCGGCCACCTCCTCGGCGCCGCCGGCGGCCTGGAGACGGCCATCACGGCGCTCGCGATCGAGCACGGCATCCTCCCGCCGACGATCAACTACGAGACGCCCGACCCCGAGTGCGATCTCGACTACGTCCCGAACGTCGCGCGGAAGCAGAAGCTGACGCACGCGATGTCGAACTCGTTCGGCTTCGGCGGCACGAACGCCACGCTGATCTTCTCGAGTCACTAGTTACTGGTCACTAGTCACTGGAGTGTCTCCTCCCTCGTGTAGCGCAGGCTTCCAGCCTGCGTCCATTCTTCAACGGGGCGCAGGCTGGAAGCCTGCGCTACACGAGAGAACAGTAACCAGTGACTAGTAACCAGTCACTGGTTCTTGCGCGGCGCGTGCTTTGCATCGTAAAGTGAGCGTATGCGTAAGGCTTTCGATGTTGCCGTGATCGGTGCCGGGCTCGCCGGTTTGCAGTGCGCGCGGCTGCTCGCGACGCGCGGGCTGAGCGTGGCGCTCCTCGACCGGAAGCGCTCGGTCGGCGATGCCATCCACACGACCGGGATCTTCGTCCGGAAGACGTGGGAGGACTTCGCGCTGCCGGACGAACAGCTCGGCGCGCCGATCCGCCGCGTGACGCTCTACTCGCCGATGCGCCGTGCCCTGCAGCTCGAGGCGGACCACGACGAGTTCCGCGTCGGGCGCATGTCGTGGATCTACGTCTACCTGCTCGAACAGTGCGCGCGCGCCGGCGTCACCTGGATGCCGTCGTCGCGCGTGACCGCCATCGCCGGAACGACGGTGGTCACCGACCGGCAGTCGATCGAGGCGCGCTTCGTCATCGGCGCCGACGGGCCGCGCTCGACGGTCGCCCGTGCGCTGCAGCTCGACACGAACGAACAGATGCTCGTCGGCGTCGAGGAAGTCCTCCCCTCGGCCACGAACGGCGTACCAGAGCTGCACTGCTATCTCGATCCCCGCCTTGCGCCTGGGTACATCGCTTGGCTGGTCGATGACGGCGTGGAAGCGCACCTCGGCGTCGCCGGATATCCGGACCGGTTCGATCCGAGTGCGGCTTTGGCGCGGTTTCGACGGGAGATCGCCGGCAGGATTGCCGGCGCCACACTGGAGCGAAGAGGCGGACTCATTCCAGTCGGAGGGATGCTGCGGCGGATTGCGTGCACGCGCGGGCTGGTGGTCGGCGACGCGGCGGGAGCGGTGTCGCCGCTGACGGCGGGCGGCCTCGATGCCGCGCTGCGCCTCTCGCGCTTTGCGGCCGAGGTGACGGAGACGTACCTGGCGACGGGAGATGCGGACGTGCTGCGGCACTACAGCGGCGACGCGTTCCGGGCGCGGTTCGTCACGCGCACGTGGATGCGGCGCGCGATGCGGCTCGTCGAGACGCCGGCGATGATGGAGCTCGCCTGCGCGCTGCTGCGAACGCCGCCGCTGCGCGCACTGGCGAGCCACATCTTCTTCGCGCGCGGCTCGTTTCCCGAGCCGGCGCCGCTGCCACACTTCGCCCTCAGTCGAACGTGACGGTCACCGTCTGGTCGTCCAGCACCGTCACCTGTTTCGTCTGAACCGGCGTCTTGTTGCCTTTCACCATCAGTCGCACTTCGTACTGGCCTGCGGCGATGTTCCGGTACGTATTGGTTCCGCTCACCGCGATGCCGCCCCCGGGACCGGTTGCCAGCGGCTGGCCGAGCGGGACGATGGCGACAAACTGCGTCGCCGGATCTTTGACCACTCCGATGATCGTGCCGCCGTGTGAGAGTGTGACCCGGACCTCGGGACCCGGCGCATCGATCGCCGATCGGGCGCGCGCGTACCCCTGCGCGCCGACCGAGAGCTGGTAGTGACCCTGAGGCAGCCACAGCTCGGCGACGCCGTCGTCCGCGCGCGTCTGCGCCGACGCAACGTTATGTCCCGCCTGATCGGTCGCCGACACATATGCGAAGAGCGGCGCGCCGGTGGAATCGACTACGCGGACCGTGCTTGCACTGCCGGTGTCGAGCTGAAAATCGACCGGCGGCGCACCGCCCGCGACGGTCACGTCGTGCGAGGCCGACTGGTACTGCTCCTTCTGGGCAACGAGGCGCCAATCGCCGTCCGCGATGAAGTCGATGATGTACTGGCCGCTCGAGTCGCTGGTCGCGGGACGCGGCGTCGGGGTGAGCGCCGACGCCGCCGTTCCGCCCGCCTTTTTCATGAGTTCGGCGATGATACGGACGTCCGGCAATGGTTTGCCGTCGCGATCGGTGACGCGGCCGCGAATGCTCGAGGCATGGAGGTCGATGTCGTACACGCCGTCGCCGGAGACCGTGTATTTCTCGCCGTAGATGAAACCGAGCGATTGCCCGAGGACACTGACGCGATAGTCGCCCGCGCCGAGGCCGGAGACGGAGTAGTTGCCGTCGGCGTCGAGCGATCCCGAACCGCCGGGAGGGTTGGATGCATCAGAGGGAGAGAACATCACGCGGAGGTCGCTCGCCGGGCGGCCGTGGGCATTGACGCGGCCATGCACGGTGAAGCCCTGCGTGAACGTCAACTCCACGTCGGGCGCCGTTCCGTTCATGACCTCGATGACCTTGCGCGCCGAACGGCCGCCGGACATGCCGCCGACGTTCGCCTGGACCGTCACGGTGCCGTCCTTCGCGCCGCCCAGCGTGAAGTTGCCGGACGTATCCGGCCGCCCGTTACCGTACCCGCCGGTGGTGCTGTAGAAGCTGACGAACGTATTTCCGAGCTCGGTGGCGGACAGGCCGGTGATCCGTCCGGCGATCGTGGCGCCGTGGCCCATCGTCAGCGTGACGTTCGGCTGCGCGACGGTATCGACTTCTTCGCGCGCATCGACGTAGCCGGTCTTATGGGCGACGACGCGCAACTTGCCGTCGCGCAGACCGGCGAGCAGGAACGTGCCGTCGTTGTCGGACTGTACGGGCCGGAACGGTTCTCCCTCGATGCGAACGTCGGCAGCGCTCACCGGCTGGCCGGAGTCGTCGATGACGCGGCCGGTCACCTCGCGCCCGCGGTCGAGCGACGCATCGAGCTGCGATTCCTTCCCTGCCGCCGCGCTGACTGTCTTCGTGGCGTTGACGAATCCTTCTTTGCTGAACGTGACGTTGCGGTCGCCGGGAGGCACGCTCGTCATCTCGTACATGCCGTCGGCATCGGTGGTGGCGCGATCGCCTCCCATGCCGGGCCGGCGGCTCGCCTCGATGACGGCGACCGAGGCGCCGGCGAGCGGCTGTCCGTCGGTCGAAGTGACCTTTCCCCGTACGCGTGCGCCGCGATCGAGGCGCACTTCGACGTTGTCGACCGACTGTCCTTCCGCGATCTCGATCGCCGCACTGCCGCGCACATATCCATCGGCACTCGCGACGACTTCAACGCGCCCCGGCATCACGTCGTTGAGGGTGAACGACCCGTCATCGGCGTGCGTGGGAGCGGTCGTTGGAGGCATCGGAAAGCCGGTGTTCCGGACGACGCTCACTTCGAAGTCGGTGAGCGGGCCGCCCGTGGAGGCGTCGACGACGCGTCCGCTCACGTGCCCGCCGCGCGGGATCGTCAGCACGACGTTCGTCGCCGGAGCCGTGACTTCCTTCGCCGGACCGATGAACCGCCCCCCCTCGAAGATCTCGGCTCGCAAGGAGACCTTCCCCTTCGGAACGCCATACAGGGTGAATGCGCCGGAGTCGTCCGTCGACGCCGTGAACTGCGGTCCATTCGCGTCCATCGACACTCGCACCGGCGACGTGAGCGGCTTTCCATCGGTGTACGTGACGCGGCCGGAGACGCCGACGCCGCGCTCGACGGTGATGATCAGCGGCGCGCTGCGGGCGTCGACGCTCTGCCCGGCGAGCCGCTTCATGACGATGTCGGCTCCGCCGACCATGATGTCGTATTTGGCCGGCGCGACGCGGAGGGTGAGGCTGCCGTCGTTCGCGGTCAGGCAGTCGCCGCCGCCGCATTGCATCTCCCGAGTGGCGAACATGCCTTCCGCCGTCGGAGAGACGTGGACATTGACGCCGGCAACCGGATTCTTCGCGCCGTCGACCACACGCATGGCCAGAGGCACGCCGCGGGTGAGTGTCACGTTGATCCCGCTCTTCCCCTGGCCCGGAGTGACGCTGAAGGAGGCTTCCGCATAGCCGTCTTTGGCGACGGCGTACTGCCGGTCGAACGCTCTCGACTGCGAATGGAAGGTGAACGTGCCGTTGCGCCGCGTGACGGTCGAGGAGCCCAACGGGTCGAAAAAGCGGGTGAAGCGGCCGACCGTGGCGCCGGCGACCGGCTTGCGCTCCTCATCGACGACCGTGCCGCTGAGGAGCGGCAGCGGTGTCGCGGCGATCGCCTCCTTCGCGCCGGCTGCCGGGATGATGAACGAGGAGCCCTGGCCGATCGCCTCGTACAGCGGGTGCGAGCCGATGAACTGATAGCGGCCCGGCAGAATCGGCGAGAAGGTGAACGCGCCCGAGCTGTCGGTGACCGCGCCGGAGCCGAGGAAGCTGACGAGCATGCCGGCGACCGGCATGTGCGTCTTCGCGTCGCGCACGACACCTGCGGCGGTGGTGCCGCGGCGGAGGTGCAGCGTGTACGACGAGCCGGTCGCACGCGTGGCGATGGCGACGTCGGTCTTCGTTTCGGCGTGCAGATCGCGCCAGGCCGAGGGCGCGTGGGCGATGGTGAATGAGCCGTCGTCGCCGCTCTTCCCGAGCGGCCAACCGCCGGTGACGACGTCGAGATTCGCGGCCGGCTTGCCGTCGGTTCCGACGACCGAGCCTGTCAGCTTCGTGCCTCGGTCGAGCTTCACCTCGGTGTCCGTCCGCTGCAGAGTCGAATCGAACGGCGCGTAGTCGGGGTGGTAGACGGTGAGGTGCGGCGTCATCGAGAGCGTCGGCAGATCGACCGTCCCGTCATCTCCCGTCTTCGTGAAGAGCGGACGCCCGTACATCACGATCGCGTTCGCGACCGGCTTGCCGGCGGCGGTCACCTTGATCCGCCGCGGCTTCGCGTCGCGCATCATCAGCGTCACGTCTTCGCCGTCTGCCGTGAAGCGCGTGACCGTCTCGTGTCCCGCGAGCTCGGCGACGACGTCGACGGTGGGCTGGCCGACCTTGTCGAGCCGGAAGTCGCCGCTGTCGGACGTCTTCGCCGATGCGAGCGGCTGGAGCTCGGTCTTGCCGCTGACCATTTGCCGGAGCACGTCGGGCCGCGTCTCGACCGTGTACGCGCGGACCGTGGCGCCGGCGACCGGGTTTCCGTTCGCGTCGACGATCGAGCCGGTGATGGCGGCGTGCAGCAGCGGGGCTACGAGGAGGAGAGCGAGCGTGATCGTGAGGGGGCGCATGCAGGAAGAAATTCTACGCGCATGAGAGAAATGCTGGATATCAGACAAACGGCACCATTATCGCTATGAATAACTGAAGATGCGAGCGACCTGTCCCTACTGCGGCCACTCCAAAGCGGCGCACGCCGAGGGGACGAAGTGCGCCCTCTGCAGCTGCGTCTCGCGTCCGCGGGAGCTCATCCAGGAGTCGCTCGCGTTCCGGTCGTCGATCCCGCTCCGGGTGCCGGCGAATACGCGTAAAAGGTAAACAGCTCAGCATTAGGATTACTTTGCCGGCAATCGTCGTTGGAAAAGATATGCGCGAGAACGTCACCAAGACCCCGAAGCTCGTCACTGTCTCGGAACGGAATCTCCAAACTGCGGCGATCCGGCTGCTGCCGAAGCACAACAAGCTGGTCTCGACGGAAGTCGAGTACCTGCGCCGTGTGCTGGGCGACCGGGCCACGCAGGGGGAGATCGACGAGAAAGTGATGCTCGTCCGCCAGCTCCCGTGGTCGCAGATCTGCGCTGAGTAGAACAGCACCCGATTTGCACCTCCCACGGTTGAGTGAAGTTTGACGTCGTGGTCATCGGCGCCGGCGCTGCCGGTTTATCCGCAGCGCGCGACCTCTCCGGCGCCGGAAAGCGTGTCTGCATCGTCGAAGCGCGCGAGCGGGTAGGCGGCCGCGTCGATACGCGCCGCATCGACGGCGTGGCGATGCCGGTCGAGCTCGGAGCGGAGTTCATCCACGGCGAAGCGGAAGCGACGTTCGCCGCCGTGAACGCGGCGCCGCTCATCGCGATGCAGCTTCCCGACACGCATTTCTGGTCGCATCACGGGAAGTGGTCGAAGCGCGACGACTTCTGGACGCGAATCGCCCGACTCCGCGCGAAGATCCCGAACCGGAAGCGCGACGTCTCGTTCGCGCAGTTCCTCCGCTCGCAGCGCGGCCTCGATCCGCCGCTGCGCGAGCTCGCGTACAACTTCGTCGAGGGCTACCACGCGGCGCACGCCGACCGGATCAGCGCCGCGGCCTTGCGCTCGTCGGACGAGGAGACCGAGGCGCCCGCGCAGTTCCGGATCGTGAACGGGTACGACCGCGTGATCCAGTGGCTGCTCGCCGGAGTAGCGCCCGACCGCAGCGAGCTGCGGCTGAACACGGCCGTGAAGCGCATCCGGTGGCGCGAAGACGACGTCGCCGTCGAGACGACGCGCGACACGATCCGCGCACGCGCCGCGGTGATCACGATTCCGATCGGCGTCTGGAAGGCGCCGCGCGACTCCGACGGCGCCATCGAATTCGATCCGCCGCTGCGCGACAAAGAGCGCGCCATCGAGAAGATCGAGCTGGGACACGTCGTCAAGATCGTCTTCCGTTTCCGCGAGCCGTTCTGGGAGCCGGAGGTGAACTTCCTCCACTCGAACGACCGCTACGTGCCGACGTGGTGGACGTACGCTCCCGTCCGCGCGTCGATCCTCATCGGCTGGGCGGGAGGGCATGCAGCGGATGCCCTCCTCGCCGAATCGGAGGAAGCGCGGGTGAGCCGCGCGATCGACTCGATGGCCGCGGCGTTCAACGTCAAACGCCGGAAAATCGAGTCGCTGCTCGTCGCGACGTACATGCACGACTGGCAGTCCGACCCCTTCAGCCGTTGCGCGTACTCGTACGCCGGCGTCGGCGGCGCCGAAGCGCACAAGCAGCTCGGCAGGCCGGTCGCGCGCACGCTCTTCTTCGCGGGAGAGGCGACCTCGGGCGATCAGACAGGGACGGTAGCCGGAGCAATCGAAAGCGGGCGACGCGCTGCGCGCGAGCTCCGTACAACCTGACGGAAGTCAGGAGGATCTCATGCGGCTCGTCTCCCGGGTGCGCTTCGCGCTCGTCTCCGTCGTTCTTCTCGCCGCTTCCGCCGCTTCGGCTCGCGTCATTTCGTATGCGCCGTACACGAACCGCACGGCACATCCGCTGGAGCAGGCGCGGAGCAACCGTTACTTCGTGCTTTACGAGCAGACGACGTCGCAGAACGGAGAGATCGTCGTCTACGACTCGACGGGCGCCGAGGAGCCGCGCGTCGTCTTCTCCGCCGCGGCCATGTACTTCAACGGCGGCGCGGTCCACGAGAAAGACGGCGTCCTCACGATCCTGTTGCAAGCGCTGGTGGCGCCCGCCTGGGACATCAAGTGGTACTTCTCGAACGACAGCGGCCAGAGCTGGAAGACCATCGACATCCCTTTCGCCTACTACAACGTCGATGGCACCGTCGACGTCGGCGGCCCGATCACGCACGAACGTTGGAACCAGCTTCGGATCGGCAATGACGCCACACCGTTCGTGGTCGCCTTCTCCCCCTTCAAGATCTATAGCGTCGACGCGGACGGCAGCACGCGCGTGCTCTACGCGAATCCGCTGGGACAAACGGTCACGCTGAACGGCCGGAACCGCGACGGCACGAAGTTCATCCTCCGTACCGTCTCCGGCAACACGGCGACGCTCTCGATCCTCGGCATCGACGGCTCTTTCCTCGGGATCAAGGCGACGACGGATGCACAGTTCGAAGGGTGGATCACGTCGACGAATGCGCTGTACCTCGATCGCCGCAGCGGCCTCGGCGCGTCATTCGACCATCGCATCGTTCGCATCGACGGCATCAGCGAAAAGACCCTGGCGCAGAACACCTCTCCCTCCGACTCGATCGGCGTCTTCGCCGTTCCGACGTCCGACTACGAAGGCGCGTGGATCATCAAACGCGGCAACCCGACGACCCTCTACTACCAGACGCTGCTGGCAGATCCGGTCGTGCAGTGGAGCGACGT
This sequence comes from Thermoanaerobaculia bacterium, assembly GCA_036498125.1. Classification (GTDB taxonomy): domain Bacteria; phylum Acidobacteriota; class Thermoanaerobaculia; order Gp7-AA8; family Gp7-AA8; genus DASXHZ01. The sequence continues at coordinate 6,109 of DASXIH010000165.1, read as the reverse complement.
CACGTCGCCGTCGGTGGAAGCGCTCCACGCCGGCGTGTCGGGAAACACGCTCCTGGTGCAGGTCCATCGCCCCCGCGCCGTCGATACGGCGACGACCTTCATCGATCCCGCACTCGCCCTCTGGCATACGGGCGAGCCCGCGCCGGCTGCCTATGACGAGCTTTTCATGAACGAGCAGCTCAACAAGGGTTTCGTGCACGTCGACGTCGACAAGATCGCTGGCGGCGAGCCCTTCGTCTTCGACTCCGGTGTGGTGCAGCAGCTCGCGATCCCCGTCAGCGACCCATTGCCTCCGTCGGCGGGCGGCAGCGACGTGCTCCAGGAGTGGGGCGTCGTGCGTGCGTCGCTCAACCAGAAGCTGGCGCTCCCCGGCATGGCGCGAACCGCCGGCGCATTCAACAGCTACTGGCAGAGCGACATCGTGCTCTACAACCCGCTGCCCGACTCTCAGAACGTCCGGATCGACTACGTCCAGACGGGCGACAGCTTCACGACGCTCGAAGCAAAGACGACGACGCTCACGCTCGCCGGCAAGGAGATCCGCGTCATTCCCGACGCGTTGAAGGCGCTCTTCAACGTCGATTCCGGCGGCGGCGTGTTCTTCCTCACGCCCGATCTCGCCGTGAACGTCACCAGCCGGACGTACACGACGGCCGCCAACGGGACGTACGGCTTCAGCATGAACGGAATCGATTTCCTCGCCGCGGCGGCCAGCTCGCGCTTCCCCGTCACGTTTTCGGGCGCGTTCCCCGGCGCGAATTTCAGGACGAATCTGGTGATCACCGACACGTCAGGCCGCGGCACCGAGGCGGTGTTGTCGGGCGCCGGACTGCTCGGATCGATCGGAACGGCGACGCCACATTTCTCCGCACCGCCGAACGGTCAGGTGCAGATGAACGGCATCACGCCGGCCCTCGGCATCCTCGACTTCGAGCCGGGCGCGCTGATCGTGAAGCCGGCGAGCGGCACCGCGATCGCCTCGGTCATCGCGATCGACAATCGCACCAACGATCCGACCTACTTCCCGCCCGACCTTTCGTCGTCGACCCTCCTGGCGCGAACGATTCCGGCGATCGGCCACATCGAGGGCGCGAACGGATCGAAGTTCCGCAGCGACCTCTATCTCTACAATCCGACCACGGAGCAACGGACGGTCAACTTGCAGGCAAGGCCGTGGGACAACTCCTATGCGCCGCTCTCGGTTCAATTCACCATGCTGCCCGGCGAGGCGCGAATCATCCCCGACGTGCTCGTGAAGCTGTTCGGAAAGACCGGCATCGCACGCCTGCGCTACCAGGCGCTGTACTTCAACAACCCCGGCCAGACGGTGCGGGTCACGTCGCGCACCTACAGCATCGACGACGGTGTCGATGGCAAGGGGGGCACGTACGGCTTCCTCATGCCGCCGTTCAACAATTTCCAGCTCGGCGGCCCCGGCGACACGCTCGAGATCCTCGGCGTCGTCGGCGGCAAGGGCTTCCGCACGAACGTCGGGTTCGTCGAATGCACCCCGAATTCAACCGGCCAGAACGTGCAGGCGCGCGTCGACGTCATCGATGACAAGGGAAAGACGATCGACACTTTCACGATGAACGTCCCGTCAGCCGGCGGCGTGCAGATCAACGACATCTTCCACGCCCGCGGCCTCGGCGACGGCCCCACCGCCGCCCTCATTCGCATCACCCCGCTCTCCGGCCTCATCGGCGCCTACGCCACGATGAACGACAACGGCACGAACGATCCAACGTACCTCGCCGCCAACCTCGCGGCACAATGACCCGGAGGGGCGGACGCCCCCGTCCGCCCTGCGCGGCGAAGCCGCGCTGTCGCGCGGCCGGGCGGACGAGGGCGTCCGCCCCTCCCAGGCATAGACTGCGGGTCGAGTGAGCTACTGCGACATCGCGCCGGGGGATCCGTACCATGGGCCGTATCATGACCACGAGTACGGGTTTCCCGTCGATGACGACGACGCGCTGTTCGAGCGGCTCGTGCTCGAGATCAACCAGGCGGGCCTGTCGTGGCTCACGATCCTGAAGAAGCGGGACGCGTTCCGTGAGGCGTTCGGCGGCTTCGACATCGACCGCGTGGCGCGGTTCACGGAAGCGCGGAAGGCGAAGCTGATGTCGAACCCGGGCATCATCCGGAACCGGCTGAAGATCGAGGCGGCGGTCGAGAATGCGAAACGGCTTCGGAAGATCGGGTCGTTCGCGGAGTGGCTGGATGAGCACCATCCTCGGAGCAAGGACGAGTGGGTGAAATTGTTCAAGAAGACGTTCGTGTTCACCGGCGGCGAGATCACGACGTCGTTCCTGCTCAGCATCGGCTACCTGCCGGGAGCCCACGACGAAACGTGTCCGGTCTACGCGCGCGTATTGCGCGCGAAGCCGAGGTTCATCATCTCCGCGTAGAGGCCGTGGAAGTGATGGACTCCGTTCTCGCGCTGCGGTGAATAGCGTCCCGACTCGTAGGTCGACGATGCGAGGCCGCGCTGCACCGCCTCGCATATGCCGATGTCCTCGATCTGGATCTCATCGCTGAACGCGATCGTCGAGTCGATCTCCTTGCGCGCCTGCTCCGGATCGCGGAAGAACCACTCGAACACCGTCAGCGTCCGGCCCTGGCCGAGCGGGAGGATGAGGTTCGTCGAGAAGTTGTCGGCGTAGACGTTCAGCATCAGGTTCGGGAAGATCCAGTAGTAGCGCACATCGTCGTCGCTGCGCAGCAGCCCGCTCCGCTTCACCGGCGCGTGCTGGATCGAGTACATCCGCTTCGTCTCCGTCCAGTACTTCGGGTAATCGAGCTCGCGGAAGAGCGACGGGTGGACGATGGGGATGTGGTATCCCTCGAGATAGTTGTCGACGTAGACCTTCCAGTTGCAGTCGAGCTCCCAGTTCTTCGACGCGGCGAGCCGGAAGCCCTCGTGTCCGACGGCGTCGACGACGTCGCCGAGACTCTCGCGCAGCGACGGCGCCTCCGGGTCGAGGTTCACGAAGACGAGATCGAGCCACGTCTCGACGCGGAACTGCGGGAGGACGCAGGACGCGGCATCGAAGCCCTGCACGCCCTCGAACTCGGGCGTCTTGAGGAGACGTCCGTCGATCGAATACGTCCAGCCGTGATAGCCGCACTGCAGAACCGGCCGTTTCCCCTCCCCTTTCGCGATCGGACCGGCGCGATGGCGGCAGACGTTCGACATCGCCCGCAGCACACCGTCCGCTCCGCGGATCACAAGCAGCGGCTCGTTCGCAATCGTCGTCGTGAAGAACTGGCCTGGCTCCCGCACCTGCTCGGCGCGCCCAGCGAGCTGCCACGTCTTCGCGAAGATCGAGCGCTGCTCTTCGGCGAGCACCACCGGATCGACGTAGTACCGCGCCGGAATCGTCGACGCGTGCTCGAGCTGCGGATTGAATTGCCAGGTCATCGTGAGCGGACGAGAAGATAGATCGGAAGGCTCGCTACGAGAAGCCCGAGAGCCCAGAGCGAGTTGTGGGGGTCGCTGGCGATGGCGCCGCCGAGGAACACGAGAGAGGCGAGGAGCGCGATGCCGGTCGTGAACGGGTGGCCAATCGCTCGGAAGGGGCGTGGTGCATCCGGCTCGCGGCGCCGCAAGGCGAACACCGCGGCGAACGACAGCGTGTAGTTCGCGACGAAGAAGAAGGCGAGCTTCGCGATCACCTGGTCGAACGTCTGCGTGACGATGAAGACCACCGCGAGCGCGCTGCTGATCAGCAACGCCACGTCCGGCGTCCCTCCCGGATTCACCTCGGCCGCGTGGCGCCAGAACAGCTTGTCCTTCGCCATCGCGAAGATCACGCGCGGCGCCATCAGCACGTTCGAGTTGAGCGCGCTGATCATCGCGATCACGAGAATCGACCGGACGATCGTGTCGCCGTACGGGCCGAAGATGTGCCGCGACACGGTCGCCGCCGCGAGCTTCTCCCCCGCGATCGATCCGAGCGGCAGCACGCGCAGGAACGCCAGGTTGATCAGCAGGTAGATGGCGATGACCAGCAGCAGCCCGCCGAACATCGAGCGCGGCACGTCGCGGCCGGGGTCCTTCACCTCTTCGCCAAAGTAGAGGACCGCCGTCCAGCCGTCGTAGGTGTAGATCACCGCCTGCAGCGCGATGATGAACGCCACGAAGACCGAACCTTCGACGTCGGCGCTCAGCGTGGTGTGCGACGGGTTACGCGATCCCGCGACGAAGCACGCCACGATGAGCAGCAACAGTACGACCGTCTTGAGCACGCTCGTGAGGTCCTGGGCGACGGCGCCGGGCTTGGTGCCGAACCACTGCACGACCGTGAGGATCGCGATGCCGACCAACGCGACGATCTCGATGCCGCGGAGCGAGGGGAAGAGAACGATCGAGTACTCGCCGATGACGATCGCGACGGCGGCGGTCGTGCCGCAGGTCGAGATCCAGTCGCTCCAGCCGACGACGAAGCCGGCGTAGTCGCCGAGGGCGCGGCGGACAAAGACGTACTGCCCGCCGGAGCGCGCCGTCATCGCGCCGAGCTCCGCGAGCGAGTTCGCGCCGAGGAGCGCGTAGGCGCCGCCGATCATCCAGACGGCGAGGTACGGCCAGAAATTCGGGAGGCGGGCGGCGATCTCGCCGGGGGCGCGGAGAATGCCGACGCCGATGATGTTGCCGATCGTGACGGCGAGGCCGAAGGTGACTCCAAGAACGGCGGGCAACCGGCGCGCGGCTCGCTGCACGGCGGCATTGTAATGGCGGGCTGGTGCGCGCCGAGCCCACCGGCGCGCACCGCCACGGCCTTAGTCGCGCTCTTTGATCGACAGAGGTCCGTTCGTCGTCGAAAGATGCACAACCTTCGCGCCGCTGCCGAGCTCGATGCGGCGGGGATAGCGATCTTCATCGCCGTCGTCCCGGAACGCTCTCACTCCGCGGCACGCTTCTGCTTTGCAGCTCACAGGTCCATTCCCATCTGTTTCGACGAGAACACCCGACCGATAGTTCTGCGGGAGTTTCAGAGAAAGCGGTCCGTTCTCCGTCGAGGCGTCGAGCGATCCCCTCCCCCAGAAGTCCGACGAGAGCTTGACCGAGAGCGGGCCGTTCTGGACGCGCAGCTTCACGTCGCCCGAGTCGCCCGCGAAGCTCACGGGACCGTTGACGGCGCTCGCGTCGATCGTGCCGCTCGTGTTCTTCAGCGAAAGCGGCCCGTTCTGCGTGTGGGCGGTGATCGTCCCGACGACGTCGCGCACAGCGATCGGCCCGTTGTAGGCCGAGAGATCGAGCGACGCATTCCGCGGCGCGCGCACGATGAAGTAGACGACCCAATCGCTCCGGTCGGGCCCGTCCGCCGTCACCGTCCCGCCGCTGATGCCGGCCCGGATCGACGACACATCGGCGAACGCCGCCGCCTTGCACGCCTTGACCGAATACGCGCCGTCGTCCGTTCCGATCACATAGACGCCGCCGTTTTTCGACGTGTGCACCGCCAGTGACCGCACGCCGTGCGCATCGAGCGTCTCCTCGGTCACCGGCAGGCGTTCGCCGTCGACCGTCGCCCGGATCTGATCGCAGCGCGTCAGCGGCTCGTCATCGTCTGTCGAAATATTGACGTTCAATCCGTGGCCGCGATACGCGAACGCCGGAAGAGCGAGGAAAGAGAGAGCGAGAAAAGGCAGAAACCGTCGCATGCATCCTCCTAACTTCAGGAGTTGGACGATGCATGCGACGGGAAGTTAGGTCTTCGAGGTGGTGATGATCATTTCGACGCGGCGGTTCTGGAGGCGGCCGGCGGAGGTCTTGTTGGAGGCGACGGGGTCGGCTTCGCCTTTGCCGGTGGCGGAGACGCGGTCGGCGGGGACGCCGGTGCTGACGAGGTAATCGCGGACGGCGTTCGCGCGCTTCTCGGAGAGCTGCTGGTTCTTCTCGTCGCTGCCGACGCTGTCGGTGTGCCCTTCGATCGAGACGCGGACGTCGCTGTCGCCTTTTAGCTGCTCGGCGATCTTGGCGAGGGTGTTCTTCGCGCCGGCCTTCAGGGTCGACTTGCCGGTGTCGAAGAAGATGCCGGGGAGCGTGACGACGAGGCCGCGCTGATCGTTCTTCGTGGCGGCGAGACGGGCGAGCTCCTGCTGCAGG